>JAKZXM010000233.1:0-2806 GCA_047514975.1 Rhodospirillales bacterium | reverse complement strand
CTGTTGATGCTGGCCGGGATCTACCTGCCGAGCGCGGGGACGCTGAGGTTCGACGACCAGGTGGTCAACGAGGTGGAGGCCAGGGACCGCAACGTCGGCATCGTCTTTCAGTCCTACGCGCTCTATCCGCACATGAGCGTGCGCGGGAACATCCGCTTCCCGCTCACGTTCAAAAAGGTCTCCGCCGACGAGGCGAACCGCCGCGTGACGAGCGCGGCGGAACTGGTGCACGTGGGCGAGCTTCTGGACCGACGGCCGAGTCAGCTTTCCGGCGGCCAGCAGCAGCGCGTCGCGCTGGCCCGCGCGCTCGTCAAGGAGCCCCAGCTCCTGCTTTTGGACGAGCCGCTTTCCAACCTCGACGCCACCTTGCGCCTCACCATGCGTACCGAGATCAAGCGCTTGCAGCGCCAGCTCCAGGTGACCACGATCCTGGTCACCCACGATCAGGTCGAGGCGACCACCATGGCCGACCGCGTCGTGTGCATGAACCGTGGGCGCATCGAACAGGTGGGCTCGCCGGACGATCTCTACCTGCGTCCCGCCAGCCTCTTCGTCGCGGGCTTCATCGGCGCGCCGCCGATGAACCTGATCGAGGGCACGGCGGAACACGGCACGGTCCAAATCAACGAAATCGGCATGAACGCCACCGGCGCACCGGAAGGCGCCGTTACGTTGGGAATCCGGCCCGAGCACCTGCGCTTCGGCGAAACGGGAATCGAGGGAAAGATCGACCAGGTCGAGCCCATGGGCCGCGAGACCCTTTATCTGGTCGAGACCGGCCTGGGCGGCGTGCGCGTGCTGCACACCGGCAGCGCCGGCGACTACGCCATCGGCGCGTCCGTCCGCCTGGCGTTTGACGCCGAGCACACGCTTGTGTTCGAGAACGCGACGGGCGCCCGGGTGGAAGACGCGCGCGTGCGCCCGCCGACCGCCTGAGCCGGCGTCACCGAAACGCGACGGACGGACCGCAGGACGCATGACGACGGCGCTCGGTCTTCGGACGCGCGAGGGGTTCCCGGTCCTCGATCGCGGCCGGCGCGATGCCATCGCGCGATTGCCGCGCTATCGTGCCGCCCACGCGAAGGCATTCGCGGAGCTCGATTTCCTCGACGACGTCGAATGCCGCCCGCCTCGCGACCCGGCGGCGGCGCTTGGGCCACGCGCGCGCGTCGCGTTTTGGAACGCCGAGCGGTGCAAGTTCGTCGCGCCCGCCGCGGCGCTCCTCGAGCGGACGGGCGCCGACGTGACACTGTTGTGCGAGCTCGACGTCGGCATGGCGCGTTCGGGCCAGCGCCACACCTTGCGCGATCTCGCCCGGCATTTGGGGCAGGGCTACGCGTTCGCGATCGAGTACCTGGAGCTCGGCCTCGGCGACGCGGCCGAGCGGGCCCGCCACGCCGGCGCGGACAACGCCGTCGGCTACCACGGCGCCGCCCTGTTCTCGTGCCAGCCCCTACATCGCCCGGCCGTGCTGCGCCTCGAAGCGGACGGGGCGTGGTTCGACGGAGAACGCGGCGAGCGGCGCCTCGGCGGGCGCATGGCGATACTGGGCACCGTTGCTCTCGGCGGTGTCGGCGTGACCTTCGCCTGCGTCCACCTCGAAGGGCATGCGCAGCCCGCGATGCGCGCGGCGCAGATGGAAAATCTGTTGGCGGGAATCGAGGCCTACGCCCCCGGTGCGCCGGTCGTGATCGGCGGCGACTTCAATACCGCGACCGCGAGTCGCGCCGAGATCAACGACCCGGCCGCGGTTCGCCGGCTCCTGGCCGAGGACGTGACGCGCTTCGTCGATCCCGTGCCGCACGAGCCCTTGTTTCGCGTCGCCGATAGGGCGGGCTACGCTTGGGCCGCGTGCAACGTCGCGGGTGAGGCGACCGATCGCAAGCACGAGCGCAAGACGATGGCGCACGAGCGCAAGAAGATCGACTGGTTCTTCTGTCGCGGCGTTGCCCCATCCGAACCCGCGGTCGTTCCCGCACGCGACGCCGATCGCGGCTTCGCGCTTTCGGACCACGAGTTGATCGCGCTCACAATCCGGACAGCGCCCGGCGCGGGAGAAACGGCGGCGGTCCGCCGGGCGCCGTAGGCGGTCCCGTGCGCTCGACCGACGGCCAAGATTTCGGCGCCGTCACAAGCAATTGACTTGACGGGCTACGAATGCTTCTATTTTAAGCATCAAGTATTCGTGGATCTGCGATCAAAAGGCCGATCGTAGATGAGGTCGCAGAGATTGACGGATCGGCGATCCGACACTTCGGACCCAGAGATCGTGGCGGGTGGCGGCCCGACCAAGGCGGCGCGTCGGCGACGTCCGGTCGCGATCACGCGGCACGACGCCATCGAGGCCGAGCGCGAGCTTTTTGATGCGGCCGATATCCGCTCGGTCCGAATCCTCGGCATCAACGCGCTCGGCATCATCCACCGACACGCCGCCGATCTGCTTGCCGTCGTCGCCGGCGGCGGGACCGTGCAGGTCCTCATGCTGGACCCCGAATCGGATGGGTTCCGCAAGCATCGCGACGCCCAGGAGAAACAGGGAGGCAAGGTCTCGGACCGGCTGCTCAGCGAGCTCGAGACCTCCATCGCGATCCTCAGGGACATCCTCAACCACCTCCTTCACGCGAACGGGCTCGACATGAATGCGCTCGCCGAGCGGTTCCAAGTCCGTCTCTTCGACCATCGGGCCGACATCGCGTACCTGGTCGTGGAGACGCCCCCGCGCCGCTCGCTTCTCTACCACTCGGCGCGGATCTCGCCCGTTCACCGCTGGAGAAGCGCGCCGGCCACGCTTATCACGGTGGAAGGA
>JAKZXM010000232.1:0-13090 GCA_047514975.1 Rhodospirillales bacterium | reverse complement strand
GCGATCGTCGAGGGGCTCCGTTGGCTCGGCCTAGTCTGGGACGGCGAGGCCGTCTCGCAATTCGCACACGCCGGCCGCCATGCCGAGGTGGCGCGGGCCCTTCTCGCCGAGGGACGCGCGTATCACTGTTACGCGACACCCGAGGAACTTGCCGAGATGCGAGAGACGGCGCGACGAGAAGGCCGGTCCACGCGCTACGACGGGCGATGGCGCGAGCGCGATCCCGCCGAAGCCCCGCCGGGGATCGATCCCGTCATACGCCTCAAGATGCCGCGAGATGGGCAAACGGTGGTCGAGGACCACGTGCAGGGCGAGGTGGAGGTGGCCAACCGCGAGCTCGACGACATGATCGTGCTGCGGGCCGACGGCACCCCCACCTACATGCTGGCGGTGGTCGTCGACGACCACGATTCGGGGGTGAGCCACGTCATCCGCGGCGACGACCACCTGACCAACACGTTTCGCCAAGTCCAGCTCTATCGCGCGCTCGATTGGGATCCGCCCGAGTTCGCGCATATCCCCCTCATCCACGGGCCCGACGGGGCGAAACTGTCCAAGCGCCACGGGGCGATGGGCCTGGCGGCCTACCGCGAGTCCGGCTTCCTGCCCGAGGCCTTGCGCAACTACTTGCTGCGACTGGGCTGGAGCCATGGCGACGACGAGATCGTCGACACCGACCAGGCGATCGCGTGGTTCGGCTTCGACGGCATCGGGCGGTCGCCGGCGCGCTTCGACATGGCGCGGCTAGTCAGCCTCAACGCCCACTACTTGCGCGAATGTGACGACCGGGAACTGACGGATCTCGTGATATCGCGGCTCAGCGCCCTTCTCGATGGAAACCTTGCGGATGACGCCGTTCTTCGGGTAATGAAGGGAATGCCCGGCCTGAAGGCGCGGGCAAAAACCGTCGTGGAACTCGCCGACAACGCCCTGTTTCTTGCGCGGACGCGGCCCGTGCCGCTCGACGACGATGCGGCTCGCATTCTAGACGGGGAAGCGCGCGAACGGCTGGGCCGGCTTGTTCGGCCCCTGGACGAAGCCCCGGATTGGAATGCTCGGCTGCTCGAGGATCTGGTCCGGCGGATCGCGGACGAGGAAGGTGTGAAATTGGGAGTGATTGCACAGCCATTACGTGCAGCCCTGACGGGCGCGACGGCCTCGCCGCCCATTTTCGAGGTGATGGACGTGCTGGGTCGGAACGAATCGTTGGGCCGGTTGGCGGACGCGCTCGGGACCGACGATCGGAATCGTTGAATACCCGGCCGTGGCCGGCCAAATGATTGAATGATCGCCGGGGACGAAATCGACGGCCCTGGCGGCGGAAATACCAAGGGGAATCGCCCATGAGTACGAAGAGATCGGCAACCGCCTCCGCCGCGACTGACACGGTCACGTTGGTCGACAACTCGACCGGTCGCAGCTTCGAGCTCCCGATCCTCGGCGGATCCATCGGCCCCAGCGTCATCGACGTGCGCAGGCTGTATTCGGACACCGGATACTTCACGTACGATCCCGGCTACACCTCGACCGGCAGCTGCGAATCGAAGATCACCTATATCGACGGCGAAGAAGGGGTTCTGCTTTACCGCGGTTACCCGATCGCCGATTTGGCGGAAAAGTCCGATTTTCTCGAGGTCTGCTACTTGCTGCTCTACGGTGAGTTGCCGAATCGCGAGCAGAAGAGCAAGTTCGATTACGACATCACCCACCACACCATGCTGCAAGAGCAGATCCACTTCTTCTTCCGCGGTTTCAGGCGCGATTCACACCCCATGGCGGTCATGTGCGGCGTGGTGGGGGCGTTGTCGGCGTTCTATCACGACAGCACCGACATCTCGAATCCGCACCACCGGATGGTCGCGTCCTATCGGCTCATCGCCAAGATGCCCACGATCGCGGCGATGGCCTACAAGTTCGCCCTGGGCCAGCCATCGGTCTATCCGCGAAACGACCTCGATTTCGCCGAAAACTTCCTCCACATGCTGTTCGCGACCCCGTGCGAGCCCTACGAGGTCAACCCCGTTCTGGCGCGCGCCATGGACCGGATTCTCATCCTCCACGCCGATCACGAACAGAACGCCTCGACCTCGACGGTGCGCCTCGCCGGATCCAGCGGCGCCAACCCGTTCGCCTGCATTGCCGCCGGCATCGCGTCGCTTTGGGGACCCGCCCACGGCGGGGCCAACGAGGCCGTCATCAACATGCTCGAGGAGGTCGGAAGCACCAAACGGATCCCGGAGTTCGTCGAAAAGGCGAAGAATCCGGACGATCCGTTCCGGCTCATGTGTTTCGGCCACAGGTTCTACAAGAACTACGACCCCCGCGCCCGGGTCATGCAGGAGACCTGCCACGAGGTTCTGAGCGAACTCGGGGTCAAGGACGAGCTGCTCGATCTCGCCATGGAGCTCGAGCGAATCGCCCTCGAGGACCCCTATTTCATCGAACGCAAGCTTTACCCCAACGTCGATTTCTATTCCGGCATCATCTTCCGCGCCATGGGTATCCCGGCGTCCATGTTCACGGCCCTGTTCGCGGTTGCGCGCACCGTCGGCTGGGTCGCCCAATGGAACGAGATGATCGAGGATCCCTCGCAAAAGATCGGCCGCCCGCGCCAGCTCTACACGGGTGATAGCGAGCGGAAGTTCACCCCCCCCGAGCGCCGCAAATAGGCGGACGATTCCGCGGCCGGGTGGGCGCGCCTTAGGCGCGCTCGATCAGCTCGATCAAGTAGCCGTCGGGATCTTTGACGAAGGCGATCACCGAGCCGCCCCCCGAGCCGCCGAACTTCATGGGCCCCGGCGGGCGCGGGATCGGGACGCCCTCCTTTTCCAGATCCGCGCAAGTGGCGCGGGCGTCGGGAACCGCGACCGCCAGGTGTCCGAATCCGTCGCCCAGCTCGTAATCGGTTGCCTGGTCCCAATTGTGGGTCAATTCGATCACCGCATGGTCGGCCTCGTCTCCAAAGCCGACGAAGGCAAGGGTGAAGCGGCCGTCCGCGTAGTCCTTTTGCCGCAGCAGCTTCATCCCCAAGAGCCGGGTATAGAAGTCCACCGATTTCTCAAGATCGCGCACGCGGACCATCGTGTGAAGCAGGCGGCGCGGTTCAGATCCTTCGCTCATCCGTCCCTCCGTTCGTTTTCCGTGGCGGTCCCGAGAGGGTTTCCATGACCGCCCGCGCGGCAAGCGTGCTGGGCGGCGTTCCCCCGAGGCCGAGCCGGCCCAGCACTTCACGACCGGCCGCCACCTGCCTGGCGCGGGCGTCGGCGTCGGCGAGCAGGCGGTCCACGGCACTCGATAGCACGTCCGGGCGGCACCGGTCCTGAAGGAACTCCGGCACCGCCTCGCGATTCAGGATGAGGTTGACGAGGTTGGCGTGGCGGACTCGGATCAGGCGCCGCACCAAGGCCGCAGATAGGGGGTTAATCCGATAGGCGATGACGGCGGGCGTGGCCGCCATGGCGAGCTCCAGCGCGACGGTGCCGGATGCTGCCAAGGCCACGTCGGCTGCGGCGAAGGCGTCGAACTTTTCTTCCGCGCCGCGGACGACGGCCGACGGCGCCCCCCAATGGCCGACCGCGGCCGTCACTTCGTCGGCAACCGTTTCCGCCGCCGGCACGACGACCCGCAGTCGTGGCCGGGATCGGGCCAGGGCCTCGACCGTTCGGCCGAAAATCGGCAACAGGCGCGCAGTTTCACTGTGGCGGCTTCCGGGCAGGATGCAAACCAGGGGGCAGGCCGCGTCGATCCCGTGACGTCGTCGGAACCCGGGGCCGTCGCCCCCGGCGGCGGCGCTTTCCACGACCGGATGGCCGACGAAGTCGCACGGCATTCCCTCGGCCTCGAAGTAGGGCGGTTCGAACGGCAGCAAGGCGAGCAGACGATCGAACAGCCGCGCGGTCTCGCGCGCCCGTCCGGCGCGCCAAGCCCAGACCGAAGGCGCCACATAGTGGATGCGCGCCAGGGGCTGGCCTAAGAGTCTCTTTGCGACGCGGAAGTTGAACCCCGGCGAATCGATGGTGATGACGGCGTCCGGCCGCGACTCCTCGATCGCCGCCATTGTCTGGCGAAGCCGGCGCGCGAGCGTCGGCAGTTTCGGCAGCACCTCGGCGAGGCCCATGACCGAGAGCTCGGCCATGGGAAAGAGACTCCTCAGACCGGCGTCGTTCATCGTCGATCCGCCGATTCCGGAATAGCGAGCCCGGCCGGCGGTCTCGCGCTCAAGCGCCGCCATCAGACGGCTGCCGAGAACGTCTCCCGACATCTCGCCGGCGATGAGAAAGAAATGCGGCCCTTCGTCGCCCACGGCATCGGCCTGACCGGCGGCGCCCGCGCTCAACCGCGTGCGGTCTCCTTGACGCAGACGCCGGAAACGAACAGTCCCGCTTCGTCCGCTTGTGTGACGAGGGCTTCGCGATCGATGACCAGCGTGCCCCCCGCCTCGACAGCGATACCGCGAAGTCCCGCATCGGCGGCGGCGGCCACCGTCCCCGTCCCGATGGTCGGGAGATCGGCGCGATCGATCTGTCCGGGCTTCTTGATCTTGACCAGTACGCCGCCGGGTCCCGCGCGCCGCAATCGGGCGCTGCGCGCCAGCATCTCGTCCGTACCCTCGGCGGCCTCGAGGGCGAGCACGATACCTTGCTGAACGACGACCGCCTGGCCCACGTCCAGCGATCCGATCCGGCGCGCCACCTCGATACCGCGTTCGATGTCGTTCCGCGCCAGCGCATCCGGCTCGATCGCGCCGTAGGTCCCGAGATCCGCCAAGGCATCGGGAAGCAGGTCATGGGCTGCGAGAACGCGATACCCTTCTGCCTCCTCAAGCTCGCGGACCAGCGCCGAAAGAATACCGTTGTCGCCGACCATGGCGACGCCCGTTCGGGCCAGGAACTTGGCGGTCCAGGTGTCGGGTCGAAGATCGTGAAGCGAGGGCCGGCGGATGGCCCCGGCGAGAACGATCTCGTCCACGTCTTCGCGGCGCAGGATCGAAAGCGCCTTGCCGCCGGCCCCGAGGCGCACCCAGGCGTGCGGTGCATGGCCGATGGTGGCCGGGTCGGTCTGGTTCTCGAACGCGACCACGAAGAAGGGACGGCCGGTCTGGCGGCACGCGTCGATGATTCGGACCGGAAGCTGGCCGCCGCCGGCGAGGATGCCGAGCTTATGCGGCATCATCCAGCCGCGGCTGGCAGACGGCCCGCGACGAATCAGCACGAATGAAGCAGACGATTTCCATCACGGGCTCGTTGTCGCTGAACAGCTCCGCCACGTCGTCTAACCGTTCGTTCAAGGTCCCTTCCTGCGCGAAGATCAGGCGGTAGGCGCGCCGCAAGTCGTTGATGATCGCGCGCGAAAAACCGCGCCGTTTGAGCCCGATGATATTAAGGCCCGACAGGTGCGCGCGGTTGCCCACCACCGATCCATAGGGGATGACGTCGTTCTCGACCCCCGTTTTTCCCCCAACCATCGCGTGACGGCCGATGCGGACGTATTGGTGGGCGGCCGACAGCCCGCCGAAGATCGCCCAGTCGCCCACTTCGACGTGGCCCCCCAGCGTGGCGTTGTTCACCAAGATGACGCGATCACCGATTTGGCAGTCGTGGGCCACGTGGGCGCCGACCATGAACAGGCAGTGCTCGCCGACGCGGGTCAGCATGCCCCCGGCCTCGGTTCCCGGGTTCATGGTGACGTGTTCGCGAATCACGGTTTCGCGGCCGATTGTAAGGCGCGAAGGTTCGCCCCGATATTTCAAGTCCTGGGGCGGAAGTCCGAGCGATGCGAAGGGATAGACGGTGCATCCCGCCCCCACCGTGGTTCGCCCGCCGACGACCACGTGCCCCATGAGCGTGACCCCGTCCTCCAGCTTAACGTCGGCCCCGACAATGCAATAAGGCCCGATGGTCACGTCGCTTCCGATCTTGGCGTTCGCATCGATGACCGCCGTGGGATGAATTTCGGTCATTCAGCCTTCCATGATCATCGCTGCGAAGGTGGCCTCAGCCATGCGGGTGCCATCGACCCGCGCCTCGCCCGCGAACTGCCACAGATTTCCCCGCCGCCGCCGCTTCTCGACGCGGACGAATACGGTGTCGCCGGGCGTGATCGGCTTGCGAAAGCGCGCTGAATCGATGGACGTGAAGTAGACGAGCTTGCCCTCGGCCGAGGTCCCCAGGGTTTTGACCACGAGCACGGCGGCGGTTTGCGCCATGGATTCGATGATGAGGACGCCCGGCATGACGGGCCGGGCCGGGAAATGGCCCTGGAAATAATGCTCGTTGATGCTGACGTTCTTGACCGCGATCGCGTGGGCGTCGGGCACCGCCTCGATGATCCGGTCGATCATGAGAAACGGATAGCGATGCGGGATCATCTCCATGATCCGCATGATCTCGACCGTGCTCGATCGCGAATTCGTGGCGTCGCGGTTCATGGTTCGGGTCCGTCCTTGCGGCGCGCACGCTTGGCAACCGTCGCGACGCGGCGCCAATATTCCTTGGCCGGCAAGGCCGGGGACCCGGCAACGTTCGCTCCCGCCTCGACGTCCCGCATCACGCCGCTTTGGGCGGCGATTCTCGCGCCGTTCCCGATCTTCAGGTGTCCGGTAATCCCGGCCTGGCCTCCCATCATCGCCAAGTCGCCGACGCGCGTGCTTCCGGAAATCCCTACCTGCGAGACGATTACGCACCCTTTGCCCAAGTGCACGTTGTGCGCAATCTGGACGAGATTGTCTATCTTGGTGCCGGCGCCGATGACCGTGTCGGGGCCGCTGCCGCGATCAACCGTCGTATTGGCGCCAATCTCGACGTCGTCTTCGATGATGACGCGGCCGAGTTGCGGAACCTTGAGGTGGCCGTCGGGCCCGAGCGCGAAGCCGAAGCCGTCCTGGCCGATTCGGGCGCCAGCGTGAATGATGACGCGGTCGCCGACGAGGCAATAGGCGAGTGTCGCCGAAGATCCGACCCGGCAATCATCCCCGATCACGACGGCGTCTCCGACGACGGCGTTGGCCGCGATATGGCAACGACGTCCGATCTTGACGCCGTCGCCGATGACCGCGCCGGCCTCGAGCTGCGAATCGGGGGCGATTTCGGCCGTGCTCGAAACCGTGGCGGACGGCGCGATCGATGCTCCGGGCGGGGATGACGGATAAAAGGCACGCGCGACACGCGCATAGCCGTGGTATGGCTCCGGCGTCAACAGCAATGCCATCTTTCGAGGCGCCGAAGACGCCAGGTCCGGATGGACAAGACACGCGCCCGCCAGGCTTTCGGCGAAGTCGTCGGCGTATTTCCTGTTGTCAAGAAAGCTCACGTGTTCCCGTTTCGCGCTCTCGAGCGGCGCGACATCCGTGAACACCGCGTCCTTCGGCGCCTCGCCATCGATACGCGCCCCCGATATCCGCGCCAGTTCCCCGAGAGTGAACGGTCCCCGGGCGGCATAGAAGCGCGGATCGGCCATGGGTCAGTTACCGGATTGGGTGGCCTCGACGACCGGTTTCGGGATTTCTATGCTCGGCAGCCGTTCGTCCAATGTGGCGAGCACCAATTTGGTGATGTCGAGGGAGTCCACCGAGTAGACCAAGGCCTGGCTCCGCAACAAAAGCGTGATCCCGGTTTCCGCCAGGACATCGCGGATCACTTCGTGCAGAACCACCTCGACCGATTTCAAGCTTTCCTTCATCGCTTTGTCGAGCGCTTGGCGCTGCAGCTGGACCTCGCGTTGCGTGGCAACCAATTGCGCTTCGAACTTTTTCCGTTCGCCCGCGAAAGCCTCGGGGGAAAGGATCGTGCGTTGGCGCGCGAGTTCCTGATTCGCGGTGCGCAATGCCGCGTCCCTTTCGCGAAACTCCGCCTGCAACGTCTCGCGGTATTCCTTGATCTGCCTGCGAATGTCCTGGGCAGCGGCTGCGGTGCGTTGGATTTCTTCGACATCAACCACCGCGAGCTGATGGTTGACGATGTCCCGGTCTTGGGCCGCGGCGGCGATCGGAACTCCCAAGATTACGGTCAACGCAAGAAACGATCGAGGAAGACAATGCCCCATGTATCAGAACCTGGTTCCGAAGTTGACCCGAACGAGTTCGGTCTCATCGAAACTCTCCTTCAGCACCGGCACGCCGAAGTCGAGGCCGATAAGGCCGACGGGCGACGTCCACGTGACGCCGCTTCCAACCGAGGCGCGAACACTGCCGGTGTCGTCGACGGCGCTGGTGGACGGCTCGATTTTTCCCGAACTCCCGACGTCCGTGAACACCCGGCCGCTGACGCCAAGTTCGGTCGGAAGACCGATGGGAAACGAAAGCTCGACTGTTCCCGTATACTTCCACTCGCCGCCCAAGGAGTCGTCGGTGTCCTTGTCCCGAGGCCCGACCCCGGCGTTCGCGAAACCTCGCAGATCGTCGCCGCCGATGAAGAAACGTTGCGAAGACAAAACGTCCTCGCCAAGGCCGACAATATAGCCGGCGGTTCCCGTCACCGAGATGATCCACTGGTCCGCGAGGGTGTAGAAGGTGGCGGCGTCGACCACGTTACGGAGGTGTCGAACCGATCCCCCAAACCCGGCGACTTCGTTTGTCAAGCGCACGACGTAGCCATCGGTCGGGAGAATACGGTTGTCGCGGCGGTCGTAGGTCAGCCGGTGCGCGACCTGCGAAAGCACCTCGGAACCGGCTTGATCCTTGATCAATTGGGACGCGGACGCGTCGACGTCGGTGATCTCGGTCTGCTTCAAACCATAGGTCCAGCCCTGCGTCAGGGCCTCGGTGATGGGATATCCGGATCGCAGCGCCAGGCCGATTTCCTCGAAATCGTGTGATTGCTCGTCTTGCAGGTCCGTTTGCGTGCGAAAGAGGTCGAAGCCCGCCGAGACCTCGCGGTCCAAGAAATAGGGTTCGGTGAAACTGAGGTCGATCTCGCTCTGTCTGGCGGCGATCGTCACGCCAAGCTTAAGGTCCTGGCCCCGGCCCAACAGGTTGCGCTCGCGGATCGCAATATCGCCAAGCGGGCCGTAAGTGCTCGAGAACCCCACGCCCACCGAGAACGACCCCGTCGATTTCTCCTCGACCTCGGCCTTGATGACCACCTTGTCCGCTTCGCTTCCCGGCACCTGGTCGATGGCGACTTTTTCGAAGTAGTTCAGAGCTTGGATTCGTTGCATCGAGCGGCGTAGTTTCGACGTGTTGAACGCGTCTCCCTCGACGACCCGGAACTCGCGGCGGATGACCTCGTCGACGGTACGCACGTTGCCTTCGATGTCGATGCGCTCGACAAATGTGCGCGGGCCCTCGTTGATTTCGAAGGCGACGTCGATGGTGCGCTCTTCGCGATTGCGTGTGGTTCGGGCCCGTATGTCGACGAACGCGTAGCCCAGCGTTCCAACCGCCGCGTTGAGACTGTCGACCGTTTCGTCCACTTTCTCGGCGCTGTACAAATCGCCTTGCTCGATCTCGATTGCTTCGGCGACGTCCGTCGATTCCAGATCGCGCAGCCGGGCCTCGATGACGATGTCGCCGATCCCGTATCGCGAACCTTCCGCGAGTGTGATGGTGATGAAAAAATCCTCGCGGTCGAGCGTCAGTTCCGCGATCGCCGAATTCACCCGGAAGTCGGCGTATCCGTTGTTGAGGTAAAACTGGCGAAGCAGTTCACGGTCCAGGGTCAGGCGATCGGGATCGTATTTGTCGTCGCTCGAGAAGATCCGGTACCAACGGGTTTCTTTGGTCCGAATGATCTCGCGCAGGCGCGAATCGCTGAAGGCGCGGTTGCCGACGAAGCGGATCCGTTCCACCTCCGTCAACTCCCCTTCGCTGATCTCGAACACCAGATCGACACGGTTCTGTTCGAGCCGGATGACCTTGGGCTCCACGGTGGCGCCGAAACGGCCGGTGGCCCGGTAGATCGTCAGGATGCGATTGACGTCGTTCTGCACCTTGGAGCGGCTGTAGATCACGCGCGCTCTCAGACTCACTTCCTGATCCAGGGTCTCGTCATCGACCCTGAGGTTTCCTTCGAAGGCGATGCGATTGATGACCGGGTTCTCGACGACCGTCACGATCAGCGCGTCGCCGCTCGTGCGGATTCGCACGTCGGCGAACAACCCCGTGGCGAACAGGCTTTTCAGCGATCGGTCGATCCGCCGGGTGTCGAAGGGATCGCCCGCGCGGACCAGCAGGTAGGAACGCACGGTGTCGGGCTCGATTCGCTGTGCGCCTTCCACGACGATCACGGCGATCGTAGCGCCGGTTTGCGCGAAACCGGGAGCCGGCGGCGCTGCCCACGTCGCCAGCGCCAAACAAAACGCCAAATGGCGTAAATAACGCCTCGATCCTGGAGTGAACACGCGCCAAGTTCCCAATGAATCAGAGATTCAGAAGACGCATCACGTCCTTCGACGTCACAAAGATGACGAGAAGAATCACGAGAATCAAGCCAACCCGCATCCCGTATTCTTGCGCCCGCGCGCCCAAGGGGCGCCCGCGAACCGCCTCGGCGGCATAAAATGCAAGGTGACCGCCGTCCAGCATGGGGATGGGAAACAGATTGATCAGCCCCAGGTTCACCGAAAGTGCGGCCATGAAGAAGAGCCACTGCACGAACCCGCCTTGCGCCATCTCGCCCGAAATCTGGGCGATTCGAATCGGCCCGCCGAGCTCGTCGGCCGAGCGCGAGCCCACGATCAACTCGCCCAGGTAGACGAGAATCTGTACCGTCAGGCGCGCCGTCCGCTCGACGGCCATCCGGCTTGCGACGAGCGGGTTTTGGCGCTCGTATCCGATCTGCGCCGGATCATATCCGACGCCAAGGCGGCCGACCTCGGCGCCGTCGTCCAACGTCACCCGATCGGGGCTTGCCGGCAGGGTCAGCGTCTCTTCGCCCCTTTGGACCAAGAACGAAAGCCGGCGGCCGGGATTCGCGCTGACGATGTCGCGCAATTCCTCGAACCAGGTGATCGGCGTGCCGTCGATCCCGACGATGCGGTCCCCCGCCCGCAGGCCCGCGGTCTCGGCGGCGCTGCCGGCACTCACGGAACCCACGCCCGCGTGGTGAGCAGGGACACCGACCACCGCGAACAGGACCGCCAGGACGACGGCGGCGAAGATGAAGTTCACCGCGGGACCCGCGAAGACGATGGCGACGCGTTGGCCGAGCCGCTTGTGGTGAAAGGATACGGCCTCCTCCTCGGGCGTCAGGGTCCGCGCGTCGGCGCCGGAATCCGCGTCCGATTCTCCGAACATCTTGACGTAGCCGCCGAGCGGGACGGAGGCGATCTTCCAGCGGGTGCCCAGGCTGTCGGTCCAGCCCAGGATCTCCGGCCCGAAACCGATCGAGAACACCTCGATCCGGACGCCGTTGCGGCGCGCGACCAAGTAGTGGCCAAGCTCGTGAACGAAGACCACGATGGTCACGAGCGCCAGGAACACGACGACGTAGTACCAAGTGAAGCCGAGAATGAACTCGAACTTGCTCAGGATGAAATCGAAAATGCTCATCGACGGCGTTCCGAATCCCAGACCCCGTGCCGCGAGTGTCAGCCGCGGCCCGAGTACCGCGAGACCAGCCGCTCGGCAAGCTCGCGCGCCGAGCGATCGGAATCGAAGACGTCATCGAGGCTCGCGAGCGCGCGTTGCGGCGCTGTTGCAAGGGTTTGCTCGACGAGGCGAGCGATGTCAAGGAAGCCGATATCGCCCTTGAGGAACGATTGCACGGCGATTTCGTTCGCGGCGTTCAGCACCGTGGGCGCCGTACCCCCCGCCTCGAGGGCGTCGCGGGCCAGCGTCAGGGCCGGGAACCGCGCGGGATCCGGGTGCTCGAAGCTCAGAGTTCCGATCTCGGCCAGATCAAGGCGCGGAGCCGGGGCGTCCATGCGTTTCGGCCACGCCAGGGCATAGGCGATGGGCGTGCGCATGTCGGGGGTGCCGAGCTGCGCCAGAACCGATCCGTCGGAATAGGCGACCATGCTGTGGACCACCGACTGGGGGTGAACCATGATCTCGATGCGCTCTTTGCCCACGGGGAACAGGTGGAAGGCCTCGATCAGCTCGAGACCCTTGTTCATCATGGTCGCCGAATCGACGGAAATCTTGGCGCCCATGTCCCAGTTCGGATGCGCCACCGCTTGCGCGGGCGTCGCCAGCGCCAGCGACGCGGCGTCGAGGCCGAGAAATGGGCCGCCCGAAGCGGTCAGGATGATTCGTTCCACGCTGTCGATCTGGTCGAAGTCGAATACCTGGAAGATCGCGCTGTGCTCGGAATCGACCGGAAGGAGCGTCGCGCCGTAGCGTTCGATTTCCGAGACCATGACGTCGCCCGCCGAAACCAGGCATTCCTTGTTGGCAAGCGCCACGACGCATCCTTGCCGGATCGCCGCGATCGTCGGCTCCAACCCAGCGGTTCCGACGATCGCCGCCATGAGCCAGTCGACGGGGCGCCCTGCGGCCTCGATCACCGCCGCGCGTCCCGCCGCGGCTTCGACGCAGGTGCCGGCGAGCCCACTCTCGAGCTCTTGGAACAGCGACGCCTCGGCGATGACGGCGAGCTCGGGGCGCAGTTCGCGCGCCTGGCGAACGAGCAACTCCACATTGCGGTTGGCGGTCAGGGCCTCGACGACGAATTCGCCGCCACAACGGCGGATCAAATCGACCGTGTTGGACCCCACGGAGCCCGTCGATCCCAAAATTGTCACCCGTCGCGGCGCGGCACCTTCGAGCGCGCGCGCCTGAGCCTGCTGCCTCACATCCATGCCTTCGGCACGCCTCCCATCAACCCGACGCTCAGCGCCAGCGCCGCCGCCGCCGCCACAAGACCGTCCACGCGGTCGAGCAGCCCGCCGTGGCCGGGTATGAGCCGGCTCGCATCTTTTACACCGGCGCGGCGTTTAACCCAAGATTCGGCGAGATCGCCCACCTGGGCCACCATCGCCAGCGCGACACTGGCGGCCATCAGCAAGGCGGCGTTACCGAACCGCATCAAGCCGGCCGTCGCTGCGCCGACGACCGTCGCGCCGGCGATCGCGCCGAAGAAACCGGCCCAGGTCTTGTTCGGACTGATCGAAACCGCGAGCCTGGGTCCGCCGAAAGTCCGTCCCAGGACATAGG
>JAKZXM010000231.1:0-5484 GCA_047514975.1 Rhodospirillales bacterium | reverse complement strand
CACCCGGCACCGGCTGGCGATCGAAGACACACAAGATACCGTGGATGGGTCTCACCCAGCGGAGCGCCGTGTTCGCCCAGCGCATGGACTTGGGCCAGCCGAACCCGTAAACGAGCTCGGGCACCGATTCGGCGAGGACTTCCGCCGTGTCCCGCCCTTTCCTTTGGATCACGGCGAAGTGGAAGGCGCCCTTCGAGGTCTCGCGGATTTCCAATTGATCGGGCGCAATCTCGTTGGCGCCGCAAAAGCCCTGGATGGCCGCGTCCGGCGCGCCCACGCGGGGGCCGCGGCGTTCCTCGGCGGTGTCGGGCCGGCGCCTGGGCAAGTTGCGGACGACGCCGACGAGCCGGCGCGGCGTTGCGAACGATTGCACGTCTTCGGCGGACACCACGGCCGCGAAGCCGCATTCCCCGGCGAGTTGAATAAGCTTTTCCTTGAAGTCCTCGGCCGCTCGCTTTTGCATGCGCGCAGGGATCTCCTCGGACAGGATTTCCACAAGAAGCTCGGGCATGAACTAGGCGCCGTGTTCGGGGATGCTGAGCCACGTCTCGCAGCAACCCTTGGCCAACTCGCGGACGCGCCCGATGTAGGCGGCGCGTTCGGGAACGCTGAGCACGCCGCGCGCGTCCAACAGGTTGAACAGGTGGCTCGCCTTGATGCACTGCTCGTATGCCGGAAGCGCGAGCGGCCTGGAAAGCGCGAGCAAGCTCCGGCACTGGGTCTCGGCATCGGCGAAGTGACGGCCGAGGATATCGACGTCGGCGTGTTCGAAGTTGAAGGCCGAATGCTCGCGCTCGGCCTCGAGAAAGACGTCGCCGTAGGTGATCCCGCCGGCATCCTTGGGCACGCCGTCCCAGTCGATTTCGAAGACGCTGTCGACGCCCTGGACGTACATGGCGAGACGTTCGAGCCCGTAGGTGATCTCGGCCGGGACCGGGCTGCACTCGATCCCGCCGACCTGCTGGAAATAGGTGAACTGGCTGACTTCCATGCCGTCGAGCCAAATCTCCCAGCCCAGCCCCGAGGCGCCGAGGGTGGGGCTTTCCCAATCGTCCTCGACGAAGCGGACGTCGTGAAGGCCGGGCTCGACGCCGAGCCGGGCGAGGCTCGCGAGATAAAGGTCCTGGGAGTCCTCGGGCGACGGCTTAAGGATGACCTGGAACTGGAAATAGTGCTGAAGGCGGTTGGGGTTCTCGCCGTAGCGCCCGTCGGCGGGCCGCCGCGAGGGCTGGACGTAGGCCGCCTTCCACGGCCGCGGCCCGAGCGCGCGCAACGTCGTCGCTGGATGGAAGGTGCCGGCGCCCACCTCCATGTCATAGGGCTGAAGGATCGCGCACCCCTGTTCGGCCCAGAAGCGCTGCAACTCGAGGATCAGATGCTGGAAACTGGGCTTCGAGACGGTGGCGCGCGCCATGGAACCGGATGAGATTTTGCGACGGTGCAGCGAATTTAATGCCCGCGAAAATGGCGGTCAAGCGGCCCCGCGGCGCGGCCCGTTCACGCCCCGTAGGGACACCCGTCGCGCCCGCAATCGGCGGGGCCGGACGCGGCCGTAAACTCGCCGCATACGGCGCAGCGAACCATGTTCTCGACGGCGACCGTAGCGCTGGTCGGGCCCGACGTGCTGACGCCGCGTCGGCCGCGCGGTCCGCCGAGTCGGCGCACCCACGCGAATGCGTACCAAACCGCCAGCACGACGAGCGCGGTGAACAGGATTTTGGTGAGGCTGAAACCCAACATTTGCCCTCTTTATGGGCGCCGCCGTGGACGGGGTCAAGCCGACCCACAGACTGCGTGAATCTGGTCTGCACCACTGAAACCGAGCGGGTCGGCGCGCCCTACAGCCCGAACCGGCTCCACAGCACGCGCTCCTCGATGGCCGCGATCAGCTCCGCGGCCCACGCGCCGGGGTCGGCGCCGCCGACGCGCGCGGAATCCGGCACCGGCGCGCCGGCACCGTCCGCGATCGAAGCGAAGCGCCGCCGCCACCCCCGCCGTGCGCTTACGGGACGCAAGCGAACCCTTTGGCCGAAGCGTTCGCGCATCACCGATCGCAGATCGCCGATCCCGTCGATCAAGCCGAGTTCCAGGGCCCGCCGACCGGTCCAGAACTCGCCGCTGAACAGCGCCTCCTCGGGCGCCTTGAGCTTGCCCGCGCGACGGGTTCGCACCAGGGTCTTGAAACTCTCGTGGACATCTTGGTGGATGGCTCCGAGGCGGCTCACGTCGTCCGCGTCTTCGCGAAGGAAGGGATCCAGCATCGCCTTGCGTTCGCCCGCGGTGTAAAGCCGGCGCTCGATCCCGAACCGCTTGATGAATTCGGAAAACCCGAAACCGCCGGTCCTGACGCCGATCGAGCCGATGATCGAGTTCTCGTCGGCGAAGATCTCGTCCGCCGCGCAGGCGAGCCAGTAACCGCCCGAGCCCGCGACGTCCTCGGCGAAGGCGAAGACCGGGATTCCGGCCTCGTCGGCGAGCGCCCGCACCCGGCGCGCGATCATGGCCGACTGGACGGGCGATCCGCCCGGCGAATTGATTGCCAGCGCCACCGCCTTCAGGCCGCGAAGCTTGAAGGCCCGTTCGATCGGCCCGGCGAGGCCGGCGAGGCTGAGGCCGCGGCGTAAAGGGCCGATCGACCCGATAACGCCGTCCATGCGCAAGACCGCCACCGTCGGCCCGGCGCGCCCGAGCCGGCTCGCGGGCAACCACTCGAACAACGATCGACGCGTCATCGAACCATCCGCTTCCAACGCGGCCATGATAGCGCGAGCGCCCGCGACGCCCAAACGCGAAGGATACCGCATACAGCGTATCCGGGCGGTGCTCGGCCCGTGCGCCGTTCCGAAACGCCGCCGGCGCCCGATCCGGCCGCCGAGTTGTCCACCAAAGCCTAAAGCGCGAGACCGGCCCCGTCGCGGAGCACCGCTTCGGCCTCGTGCGTATAGGCGCCGTCCGGCCCATGCAGGACGAGGCCGCGAGCCAGACGCAGCGGGCTCCGGACCCCCTTGCGCGCGCGGACGATCACGCGCTTGGCCGGCTTGGCCGGCTTGGCCGGCACGCCGTCCTCTTCGGGCGGACCGGGCCACAACGGGAAGACGACGATCCCGCCGAGGCGCCCCGCGAGGCACCCGAGCACGGCGTCCAGCCGTTCGGCGAGGTGGATGACGCTCACGGTTCCCTTGGGACGCACCATGAGAAGGCAGAACCGGATCCAGTCGTCCAGGGTCGCCGCCGCCTCACCGGTTCCCGGGCCGGGCGCGGCTGCGCCGGCGGGCGCCGCCTCCACCGTGGCCCGGGCCTTGAGGGGGTCCGGCGAAGGGTTGGTCCGCGCCGCCTCGAAGAAAGGCGGGTTGGCCATCACGTGGTCGAAGGTTCCGGGCGCCAGGCGCACCGGCGGTCGGCTCAGATTGCCGGCCATGAACTCGACGCGGTCGGCGAGTTCGTTGGCGGCCGCGTTCCGTACCGCGAGGCGAACCAGGGCGCGTTCGCGTTCGATGCCGGCGACGCGAACGCCTGCGAATCTCCGCGCCAGGCAGAGCGACGCGGTTCCGACGCCGGCGCCGACGTCGAGGATGCGCTGGTCCCCCTCCGCCGGCACGGACGCCGCCAGCAGCACGGGGTCGATGGCGGCCCGGTATCCGCGGCGGGGCTGGTAAAGGGTGACGCGCCCGCCCAGCACCCTGTCCTCGGTGACGTCCGGTTCGTTGCGCGCCGCGTCGCCGGCGAACCCGCGAAGCTCGTCGGCCGTCACCGATGGGCGCCTTCGCCCGCCGCGCCAAGCGCGTCGGCCACGGCGAGGACCGCCCGCCCGCGCGCGAGATCGTCGTCCGCCACCATCAGCCTTCGCGGGATCGCCGAGATGCTGCCCTCGACGATGCTCGTGTGGACGTCGAGCACCACGGCGTCGATGTCGCGGGCGGCGAGCTCGGCCAGCAGCCACGAAAGAAGAACCGGGTTGTTGGTGCGAACGAGCTCGACCATCTCCGCCCTTGGCAATTGCGCCCCGCCGAACACGGAGCCCGCCCCGGACTTGACCCCCGAAGGGCGGCGCACGTATATGCTCCCGGAACGCAAGCGAGGCGTCAAGGGAGCGGACCCGTGGGCGTGGTCGTCAGCATCGACGAGGATCGAAAGAAGGGCTCGCCGCTGGAAGCGTTGACGGCGCTTGTCGCCGAGGACCTTTCGGCCGTCAACGCGCTGATCGTGCGCCGGATGGAGAGCCCGGTGCCGCTGATCCCCGACATTGCCGGCCACATCGTCGCGGCCGGCGGCAAGCGCCTTCGCCCCGTTCTGACCCTGGCCGCCGCCCGGATGTGCGGCTACCGCGGCGCCCGCCAAGTGGCGCTGGCGACGTGCGTGGAGTTCATCCACACGGCGACGCTGCTGCACGACGACGTGGTGGACGGGAGCGAGCTGCGCCGCGGGCTCGCCTCGGCCAATACGCTGTGGGGCAACCAGGCCAGCGTCCTGGTCGGCGATTTCCTGTTCAGCCGGGCCTTTCAGTTGATGGTGGAGGACGGCTCGCTGGCGGTCCTGGAGATCCTGTCGCGGACCTCGTCGATCATCGCCGAGGGAGAGGTGATGCAGCTCGCCACCACCAACGACGTGGAGACGGGTGAGACCACCTATCTCGAGGTGATCCGCGCCAAGACCGCGCAGCTCTTCGCCGCCGCTTGCCGGATCGGGGCGGTCGTGGCGGAACGGCCGGCGGTCGAGGAAAGCGCGCTCGAGGCGTACGGGCTGAACCTCGGCATCGCCTTTCAGCTCATCGACGACGTCCTCGACTACGCGGCGATGCAGGCGACCCTGGGCAAGACCGTGGGCGAGGATTTCGCCGACGGAAATATCACCCTTCCCGTCATTCTCGCGTTCCGGCGCGGCGCCGGGTCCGAGCGCGACTTCTGGCGCAGGACGTTGCAGGACCGGGACCAGAAAGACGGCGATTTCGAAGAGGCCATCCGCCTGATGGAGAAGCACGGCGCGCTTGCCGATTCGGTCGCGCGCGCCCGCCACTACGGGGCGATCGCCCGCGACACCATGGGCATCTTCGCAGACGGGCCGGAAAAGCGGGCCCTGGTCGAGCTCATCGATTTCTGCATCGAGCGCGCCTACTGATCCATTTGCCCGTCGGTCGCGCCGGCGTTATAACACCGCCTTCAATCGGCGCGGAGTGTAGCTCAGCCTGGTAGAGCACCGTCTTCGGGAGGCGGGGGTCGGTGGTTCGAGTCCACTCACTCCGACCATTCTTTTCAATAAGTTACCTGCTTATCCATGACACTCCGCTTGGGATGGCATATGTTCTTGGTACGTTCCTGACGAGGGAGGTCACGGATATGGGGTTCACGGTTGCATCGCGGGTGCGCGGGTTGAGCGACGAGGCGTTTCGCGAAGCCTTCGGCGCCGAGGAGCAGTGCCGCTCGGCATTGTCCCGGCTGCGCTGGCCGGACGGCTTCGTCTGCCCCGCCTGCGGCCATCGCGGGCATT
>JAKZXM010000230.1:0-3707 GCA_047514975.1 Rhodospirillales bacterium | reverse complement strand
ATCAAGTGGAGGCCGCGCTCGCGCTGCTCGGCATCGGCGACCCAGCTGAAGGGCAGCGAGAAGGCGTAGAAGCGGTTGATCGCCGCCCGCGGATCACGCGCGAAGGTTGGCGAGAAGCCGCGCGTGCACACCATCTCGACATAAGCCTCGCGAAGCCCCGAGCGGCGCACGCACTCGGCCAGGATGGCGCGAAGCTCGTCCTCGCCCACCGGCACCGTGAGCCGTAGCCGCGCGGCCGAGTTCATGAACCGCGCGATGTGTTTGTCGAGGCGAAAGAAGCGCCCGTCCCATACGTGGACCACGTCGTAGGTGGCGTCCGAGCGCAGGAACCCCCAATCGAGCACCGGGATCCTGGCCTCCGTGACCGGGCAGTAAGCGCCTTCGACATAGGCGATTCCGGGAAGCTCCGGCGCCTCGGTCGCTGCCGCGCCGTCGAATTCGGTTGCGTGAGCCATTCTCGCCCTCCCATGCCGCCGCGTCGCTGCAGTGTACTCGATGGCGGGCGCACGTGGTATCGTGCGGTGATCGGCAAACGCCCGCCGGAGGTTGGAGGGATGTCGAGCCCGTTGCACCCTTACGTACCCGAGCTCGTCGAGCAATTGCGGCGCGGCGATATCTCGCGGCGTCAGTTCCTGCGCACGGCGGGCCTGCTGGGCGTCTCGGCGGCGACCGCGGCTACACTGGGGGCGTGCGGGGAAGGCGAGGAAGAGGAGGAGGCCGCGGCGCCCGAGGTGCAGGAGGCGCCGGTCGAAGAGCCCGAAGCGCCGCGGGGACCCAACATCGGCGGCACCCTGAGGGTGTCGATGCGGGTCCGCGATCTCACCGATCCGGCGATGTACGTCTCGCCCGAGCAGGGAAATATCGCCCGCCACATGCTCGAGCCGTTGGTTCGCTTGAACAGGGACAACGTCGTCGAGCCCTACCTCGTCGAGCGCTGGGAGGTCTCCGAAGACCTCAAGACCTGGACCTTCCACCTGCGCAAGGACGCGAAGTGGTCGAACTTCGAGCAGGAGCCATTCAACGCCGATGACGTCGTCTTCAACTTCAGGCGCTGGCTCGATCCCGCGCGGGGTTCGTCGAACCGGATACGCTTGGCCTCGCTCAGCGAGAGCGGCGTCGAGAGGATCGACGACTTCACCGTTCGCCTCAATCTCGATGCGCCCGATCTTGCCGTGCCCGAGAGCCTGGCCGAGTACCCGGCCCTCATCGTCCACCGCAGGTTCGACGAGGAAGGCGGCGACCTCGCGGCCAACCCGATCGGCACCGGCGCCTACAAGATCAGGGAGTACCGGCTGGGCGAGCACACACTCTTGGAACGGACGCGGGATCCGGGGTTCGGCTTCAAGGCGGAGTGGTGGGGCGGCGGCGGCTACCTCGATCGGATCCGCTATTTCGATCACGGCGAGGACCCGGCGGCCTCGGTCGGCGCCCTGGTCGCGGACGAGGTCGACACCAGTCATCACGTCGATGCCGCACAGGCCGCCATCGTCGCGGACTCGCCCGAGCTCGTGCTCTACGAGGCGGCCTCGGCGAACACCGGCGTCATGCGCATGAAGATCACCGAGGCGCCTTTCGACAATCCATCCGTCCGCAAGGCCGTGCAGGCATGCGTGGATCGCGACAAGATGCTCGAGGTCGTCAACGGCGGTTTCGGGGCGCTCGCCGAGGACCATCACGTGGCGCCGGTCCACCCTGATTACGCCCCGTTACCCAAGCTCGCACAGGACCACGCGCGGGCGCGCGCCCTTCTTGCCGAAGCGGACTATGGCGGCGGCCTCGAGCTGAGCATCGATTGTGCCGCCGAGGCGGCCTGGCAGCAGGCGGCGTGCAATGCGCTCGCCAAGATGTGCAAGCCCGCCGGCATAACGCTCACCGTCAACCTCCTAGCGCCCGACAGCACCCGCGAGCGGCCGCTTGCGAGCCCCTTCGGCCTGACCGCGTGGGACCACCACGCGCTCGGCGTTCAGGCCCTAAATCTCGCCTATCGAACCGGCGCGCCATGGAACGAGACGTCGTATGCGAATCCCGTCTTCGATGGGCTGCTGGACGAGGCGGGCGCCATCTTGGACCCGGTGGCGCGCCGCCAGACGATGGAAAAGATCGAGAAAACCCTCCAGGACGACGCCGTCATGGTCCAGGCGCCGTGGCGCCCGGCGCTGACCGCCGCCAACAAGCGGGTGCAGGACATGTACGCCCACGCCGCGTTCGAGCACCACTACAATTTCGCATGGTTGACGCAGTCGGTGCGCGGCCGGCCCACCGCCGACACCTGAGCGGACTTTGCGATTGCCTTTCGGCCTCGGCCGGATGAGACTAACGGCTCGTGTGCGTCGTTTTGACGCTTCCAGGGAGGGAAACCGATGATAACCTCGTTTCTGAGATCGTTGAGTTGCGCAGCCCTCGGTATCGTGGGGGTCTTTGCATTGAGTCAGTCGGCCCTTGCGACCGGCGAGTTGCGGCTCGCTTTTTGGGAAGGCTACGGCGACGATGACTGGGTCGCCGAGTTCGAATCCAAATTCGATTGCAAGGCCAAGGTGGTCTACAACACCGACGTCGGCGATTTGTGGACCAAGATCAAGGCGACCGAGGGCCAAGACTACGACATCTTCGCCCTCGACACGGGCGGTTCGCTGAAGTACTGGCAGCACGGCCTGACGCAGGCGTGGGACCTGTCGAAGATTCCCAACACCAGCAACCAGCTGGCGGCGATGCAGGACCTCACCCGGGTGCCCAACGCCATCCACGATGGCGATCCCTTCGGCATCCCGATGGCCTGGGGCTCGATGGGCATCATCTACGACCTCGACAAGGTTCAGCCGGAGCCGACCTCGTGGGATGCGCTGTGGGATACGAAGTACAAGGGCAAGGTCCTGTTATCAGACATCGACAGCGACATGATCACGATGACGGCGCAGTCGCTCGGCATCAAGGACCCGTTCCACCTCACGGACGCGCAGTTGACGCAGGTCAAATCGAAGCTCGCCACGCTGCTGGGCAACTCGAAAGCGATCTACAAGTCCGCCGAAGAGAGCCTGCGGATGTGGGAGGCGGGGGACATCGTGATGATGTTCGCCAATTTCGGCGAGTTGCAGGAGAGCATGTTCAACAACGCCGGCCACAACGTCAGGTACATCTTTCCCACGGCCAACGATACCTTCGCGTGGCTCGATGTGTTCTCGCTGACGGTCGGGGTCAAACCCGGCAGCGAGCGCTATGAGTGCGCCCATCAGTGGGTCAACTTCTTTCTGCAGACAAGGATCAGCGAGCAGATGACCGAACGTTACGGCTACGGCAGCACGGTCAGCGCGGCCGCGTCGTACCGTTCGACCGATCGCGTGATCTGGAAGACCGATGTCGAGTCCGACCAAGGTCGCACCGACATGTGGAACGAGCTGAAAGCCAGCCAATAGGCGATCGCTGGTGGAGCCGCGCCGGTCCTGTGCCCGGGCGGGACGGTGACGTTTCGCACGGGTGAGGGGATCGGCGCGGCGAAACGCGGGTCGGGTGTGCGATCAGTACGCGTATCGCTGTACGAAGCGGTCTGAACCGCATCGAGGGAGCCGGGATTCGCGACCTCCTTGGCGCCATGACCGGCCCCGAGGCGGCGTACCGCCTCGGCCGCTGGCTGTGGCAGCTCCTCAACTACGGGCTGCCGGTCCTGTTCGTCTTGATCCCGGTGGCCTCATTCCTGGTCCACAGTCTCTATC
>JAKZXM010000229.1:0-2996 GCA_047514975.1 Rhodospirillales bacterium | reverse complement strand
CCGTCACTTCGTCGGCGTCCGGCTGCGCGGGTCCGACGACCATGCCCTGGCGGGCGAGGAAGCGCGCCACGGTCGCGGTTCTAGCGGAACGAACCTCGGCCGGCGCGGGGCCGGCGACCAGGCGAACGCGGTCTTCGCGATCGGCCCCGAGCCTTGCCACGAAGGCCGAAAGGCGCGCCGCTTCCGCGGCGTCGAGGGCGGACTGGTCGGCCACGAACCGAACCTCGTGGGCATGGCGCATGGTAAGGACCTGCGGCTCCTTGCGCTCCGGCACCCGCGACCAATCCTCGATGGGGGCGCCGGAACAGGCCGCGACCAGGATCGTCAGGAACGACCAGGCGATGGCCGCAAGCGGTGTCCGTCCAAGACGTTGCGCGTTCATTTCGATCTCCCGTCAGTCCAGGGCGAAGCCGGCGGGACCGATCAGCCGGGTCCCCTCGCGCTCGACCGTCGTCGGCGGGCCGGGATCGCGGTTGCGGCGGTGGGTCCCGCCGACGGCGAAACGCTCGACGTCGTGCGGGGGCGCGAAGCCGTCGGTGGGCTCCGCGGCGGTGCGCGCCGTGATGGGGCGGACCAGATAGGGGGTGACGATGATCACGAGCTCGGATTCGTCGCGCTGGAACCGGTCGGAGCGGAACAGCCCGCCCAGCACCGGAATGTCGCCAAGGCCGGGGACCTTGGAGACGTCGTGGGTGACGTTGTTCTGGAGCAGCCCGGCGATGGCGAAGGTCTGGCCGCTGCCCAACTCAACCGTCGTTTCCGCCCGCCGCGTGATCAGGGACGGGATGACGAAGTTGTTCAGGGTCACCGCGTTTTCGTTGGAGAGCTGGCTGACCTCGGGGCGGACGTGCAAGCTGATCTGGGCCTCGCCGATCACCGTCGGGGTGAAGGCGAGAGAGACCCCGAACTTCTTGAACTCGATGGTGACGCGGCCGTCGGAATCGGGAACCAGGATCGGAAACTCGCCGCCCGCCAGGAAGCTCGCGGTTTCCCCCGACCCCGCCGTCAGGTTCGGCTCGGCCAGGATCTTGATCAGCCCCTCTTCCTCGAGCGCGTCGACGACCGTGTTGAAGTCGAAGCCGCCGAAGCCGAAGGCGGAACTGAGCGTTTGCTGGGTGACGCCCGCGGCGAACGGGTTCGCGGTCGCGAGCCCCAGCGAAAAACTGCCGATGGCACCCAGAATGCTCCAGTTGAAGCCAAGCTGCTTGTCGATGCCCTTGGAGACCTCGGCGATGCGGACGCGCAAGTTCACCTGGTTGGGGGCGTCGACGCGAAGACGGTTGATGACCGCCTCGGGGCTTCCCGCGAACCGCTCGGCGATGCGGCGAACGTCCTCGGCGATCGATGCGGCGTGCACCGTGCCGTCGAGCACCAGCGACGCGTCGATGCTGGTGATGGCGATGTCGGCCTCGGGATAGAGCGCCTGTACGGTCTCACGCAGGCGCGAGACGTTGTGGGTGACCCTGACGGCGACGTTGGCGAGCACGACTTCCGCGTCGTCCACGGCGAATAGGGTCGTCTCGCCCGGCAGCTTGCCCATGAGATAGATCAGTCGGGGCGATTTGACCTGGATGTCGGCGATCGCGGGATCGGCGATGAAGACCGTTTGCGCCGGCCTGTCGAGGCGCACCAGGCGCCCCTTGTTGACCTCGATCGAAATCTCGACGCCCGATCCGTGCTCGACTTGAATCGCGACCGCCTCGTTCATGTCGGCGGTGGTGATCAGGACCGCCAGCAGGGGCGCCGCAAGGGCCGCGACGCGCGCTTTCCGGCACGCCCGCGCGACAATGAATTCAATGGCTGTCATGTCCGCCTCTCGCTCCGGGGCTTCAGAACGCCACCACTTCGGCTGCTTCGCCGCGCAACACGTGGACCTGGTGGCGCGGTCCGCCGGCGACCCCGTCGAAGACGTCGCCCATGTAGTAGATGTCCTCGTCGAGCGTGAAGCTGGGCGCCACGCCGGCGCGCCCGTTCCCGCCGATCGCGTCCGCGCCGGCGCCCCCGGTCGCCACGGCCACCGGCGGCAGCGGGTCGGCGCCGTGCGCGAGGCTTCTCAAGCTCAGCGATAGCCCGCCCATCTCGATCGCGAGCACGATCTTCTCGGAATCCTTCGCCGTGACCTCGAGGGTCGCGGTCTTGGCGACGCTCGCGCCCCCTTCCGGCCTTTCGACTTTCTGGTCGATGGCGAGAACGCGCACGTCGGCGATCAGCGTCTCGCTGAAGAACCGGGTCTTGCCGCCCCCCTCGGCGCCCGTCGCGCGCACGCGCATGGTGAGGATCAGGTCGACCCGGTCGCCCGGAAAGACGAAGCCGGAAATGCCCGTGGTCGCGTTGACCGGCACCGAGACTGCGCGCATCCCGGGCGTAAGGACGGCGGCCAGGAACCCCCGTTCGCCGGGAAAGACGACGCGGGCGGCTGTCACCGGCTCGCCGGCGCTAAGCGTGATCCGCACCACCGAGCCGACGAAGTCCTCGGCCGCGCTGAGGCCCCTGATCACGTAAGCCTCCGAAAGGCCTTCGGCGGGCCAGGGGCGCCACGCCAGATCGCCGTCTCGGACGAAGGTCCCGGCGGCGAGCGCGTTCTTCGCGACGAGGACCTCGGACGACTGCGGAGGCGGGGAACCGGCCGGGACCGACGATAGGATCGCCGCCCGTTCGGCCGCGATCCAGCTTCGCGCAAAGAAGGCCGTGAAGCCGGCGAGCCCGAGCGCGAGTATGAGGAACAAAACGCCGCGGAGGTTCATAACCCCTTCTCCGTCACCGGACCGTGGCCGAAATCAACGCCCACGCCACCGCGAGGCCGCCCGCGGCGATGGCGACGCCGTAGGGCAGCACTCCCGAAAGCACCGCGTCGCGAACCCGGGCGGAGCCCGCCCGCTCGAGAGCAAGCGCGAGCGCGAAACGCGCCGGTGTCACGACCGCGAGCGCGAGCACGCCGCCACTCAGCGCGGTGACGACCAGCAAGGCCGGCAGGTGTTCCCACCCCGCCCACAGAC
>JAKZXM010000228.1:0-3627 GCA_047514975.1 Rhodospirillales bacterium | reverse complement strand
TCCGAGACCGTGGCTTCCACCTGGTCGGGGTCCAGCCCCGCCTCGATCGCGCCCGTCTCTATGGCGCGAACCTCGCGCGAGATCGCGCCGTCCGGGTCGATCTCGTCCTTGATTTCCCGGGTCAGCCGCTCGGTATCGATCTTGCGCTTGATGTCGTCGAGATCGGCTTGGCGGACCATGTCGTTGACGCCGCCCTGGAACTCGCGGGCGAGCTCGCGGCCCTTGCGGATCCACCCCGAGACGGCGCGCATTGTCCGCGGTATGTCCTTGGGTCCGATGACGATGATCACCAGGGCCGCGATGATGAACAGCTCTTGCCAGCCCAGATCGAACATGGCCGCGACGAATTTCCGCTGATGAAAGCGGGCCCGGGCCCGCGACGCTTAAGACTTCGAGGCTTGCTTCTTCTCGGCCGTCTCTTCGGCCATCGCCTGGGTGTCGGTCTCGAGCGCCTTCGCGTCCTCGGCGCCGCCGATTTCTTCTTCCTTCATGCTTTTCTTGAAGGATTTCAAACCCTTACCGAAGTCCCCCATGAGGCGCGAAAGTTTCCCGCCGCCTCCGAACAGGATGAGAACCACGGCCAGAACCACCAGCCAGTGCCAGATGCTGAAAGTACCCATGCCCTTGCTTTCGTTACCTCATTTCCCGAAGGCTCGAACCGATAATGGCAGAAAGGCTCGGTCGCCGCAACGCCAGCCAATTCGCGGACGCGTGAATCTGGTCGGCACACTTGAGATCGAGCGGATTCACGCGTTTGATTGCGACCGCGTTGCGGTTCGAATCAAACGCGATCCGCGCTAAGCGTCGGGTCCGAGCCCGACGGCGTCGCCTTCGCCGTCTTCGCCCTCGTCGTCGTCCGGCGGCCCGCGTTCCGAAGACGCCCGTGCGTCCGCGACCACGGGACCCATCTCCAAAAGCCCGGCCGCCTTCAGCTCGTCGACGCCGGGAAGCTCGGCCAGGCTCTCGAGTCCGAAGTGGTCGAGGAAGGCGTCCGTCGTCGCCCATGTCACCGGGCGTCCGGGCGTGCGCCGGCGGCCCCGCGGGCGGACCCACCCCGCCTCGAACAGAATGTCGAGCGTCCCCTTGCTCAGGCCCACGCCCCGGATTTCCTCGATCTCGGAGCGCGTCACCGGCTGGTGGTAGGCGACGATCGCCAGCGTTTCCACGGCCGCGCGCGAAAGCTTGCGGACCGAGACCCGTTCGCCCGCGAGATGGGCGGCGAGATCGGGTGCCGTGCGAAAGCCCCAGGTCCCGCCGCGCTTGACCAGGTTGACGCCGCGGTTGGCATAGGCGTCGGCCAGCTTCGCCAAAAGGCCGTCGACGTCGGCGCCTTCGGGCAGGCGCGCGGTCAGCTCGCGGACCGGAAGCGGAGCGCGCGACGCGAACAGCAAGGCCTCGAGCAGCCGCACGTGCTGGCCGTCTTCGGCGCTCATTCGCCCTCCGGCTCGCGCCCGTCGACGATCGCGGCCGGCGCGGCCGGCGCGGGTGGCGCGGGCGCGGCGCGCAGGTAAATAGGTCCGAAGGCGGCGTCCTGGCGAAGGTTGAGACGTCCCTCGCGCACCAGCTCGAGGCCCGCGGCGAAGGTGGCCGCGATCGCCGACTTGGCGACGATGCCCACGCCGAGGTCGTCGGGCAGGAAGCGCCACAGGCTCTCCCAATCCGTGCTCGCGCCAAGAAGGTGGCGAAACCGGCTGAGCGCGCGTTCGACCGTGTGCAGCTCGGCGGGCTCGATGTACAGAACCCGGGCCTGGCTCCGGCGCCGAAAGTCGCCGTAGGCTTTCAAGAGCTCGAACAGCGAGACCTCGACCACGTTGCGCCGCGCGGGCGCGATGGCCTCGGGGGCGCCGCGGGCGAAGAAATCCTCGCCGAGCGTGCCCCGGGCCATCAACCGGGTGCCGGATTCCTGCATGGCCTCGAGCCGGCGAAGCTGCATCGCCAGCGCCGCGGCCATATCCTCGGCGCTCGGCTCGTCGTCCCCTTCCGCCGAGGGCAACAGAAGGCGGGACTTGAGATAGGCGATCCACGCCGCCATGACCAGGTAATCGGCCGCCAACTCGAGGCTGGCGCTGCGGGCCGCGGTCACGAACGCCAGATACTGGTCCGCCAACTGCAGAATCGAGATCCGCGCGAGGTCGACCTTTTGTTCTCGCGCGAGCGCCAGCAGGACGTCGATCGGCCCTTCGAAGCCGTCGATGTCGACCACGAACCGCGTCGCCGCGTCCGCCCGGGCCGGCACCGGGCCTTCGTCGAACGAATCGTCGCCGACCGTCGAAGTCATGCCATCCGCCTCATCAAATTCCGCTCGCCGCGATGATCGCTTGGCCCAAGTACGCGGCCGGCCGCCCCACCAGCCACGCAAACACGTTCAGATCCACGTCGAGTTTGCCACCGATCCAGGGCAGGATAAACATCGCGCCCAGAACGATAAAGATTCCAGCCCTTTCGAGCCGCGCCAGCGGGATCGCCAGGCGATCGGGAAGCAGGCCGACCGCGACTCGGCCGCCGTCCAGCGGCGGCACCGGCAGCATGTTGAACACGCAGAGAATCAAATTCAGCCACATGGAGTTCCAGAGGTTGTGGCGGACCCATGAGTAAGCCCAGTCCGGAACCAGCGGCAGTGCGTGCACCAGGAGCGCAGACGCGATGGCGAGCGCGAGATTGGTCGCCGGGCCGGCGATGGCGACGAGTACCATGTCGCGCCTCGGCGAGCCCAGGCGCCCGAAACTCACCGGCACCGGCCGTGCGTAGCCGAACGCCATCCCTCCGCCCGAAGCGAGCAACAGCAGCGCCGGCAACGCCAACGTGCCCACGGGATCGATGTGCTTTAAGGGGTTGAAGGTGACGCGCCCCAGCCGCCACGCGGTGTCGTCGCCCAGCTTCCACGCGACCCAACCGTGCGCCGCCTCGTGCAGCGTGATCGCCAAGAGCACCGGCAACGCCCACACCGAGACCGCGAGCAAAATCGGCACCACCGAGTCCGCGAAGAACGAGCCTTCCCCGATCATGGGACCGCCACTCCTTCCATGAGGAGTCGCAGTCGGGCCGACGCGCCGTTGGGCGCAAAGGGCTTCGGCGGCGCACACATGGCCGCGGCGCGGCGCAGGCGCGCTTGCGCCGCGTCGTCGAGCGGCGCGGCGCACGCCGCCACCGCCTCCATCTCCGCCCGCACCCCGTTGCAATGCAGAACGACGTCGCACCCGGCCGCAAGCGCGGCACGGGCGCGTTCGCCCACGCCACCCCCCAACGCCGACATGGACAGGTCGTCGGACACCAGGACGCCGTCGAATCCGATCGCGCCGCGGATGACGCGCCCGATCACGGTCTTCGAGGTCGTGGCCGGCGCCCGCCGATCGAGGGCCTCGTAGCGAACGTGCGCCGTCATGGCCCAGGGCATGGCGCGAAGCGCCTTGAACGGCGCGAAATCGACCGCTTCCAGGTCCGCGCGCGCGGCGCCAACGACGGGAAGGGCTTTGTGGCTGTCGACGAGCGCGCGCCCGTGACCGGGAATGTGCTTGATCACCGGAAGGACGCCTCCGTCCAAAAGGCCCTCGCAAACGGCCTGTCCCAGCAGCGCCGCCAGCGCCGGGCTCGATCCCAGGGCGCGGTCGCCGATGACCGCGTGCGCAC
>JAKZXM010000227.1:0-4663 GCA_047514975.1 Rhodospirillales bacterium | reverse complement strand
GTGATGATCACGGTCGGCAGCGTCATCAGGGCCAGCACCATGCCGCCGACGAGGGGCGCCGAACGCGGCATCCCGAAGAAATTTAGGAAGACCGCGAGCCCCAGAAGCCCGAAGACGATGGACGGCACCGCCGCCAAATTGTAGATGTTGACCTCGATCAGGCTGACCCAAAGGTTCCGGGGCGCGAACTCCTCGAGGTAGACGGCCGTGGCGACGCCGAGCGGAAAGGCCAGCGCCGCGGTCACCAGCATGGTGTACATCGAGCCCACCAGGGCGCCCAAAATCCCGGCTTGCTCGGGCTCGCGCGAATCGCCGGCACTGAAGAAGCGGGTATTGAAGCGCGTCTTCACCCGACCCTTGGCTTCGAGACGCTCGAGCCAGCCGCGTTGGGTGTCCGAAACGCGGCCCTGGCCACTGGGCAGATCGCGCCGGACTTGACCCTTCACCACCATGTCGACGTCGTCGGAGGCGGGCAACCAGACGGACTTCTTCGTGCCGATGATCGAGGCATCGTCCATCACCATGGCGCGAAGGTCGAACGCCGCGCCCGAGCTGATCAAACCCTGCAGCGCCCGCCGGTCGCGCCGGCCGGTGATTTCGGGAAATTCGCGTCGGATTGCGGCCTTGACGAGGGCGTCGTAGTCGGCGCCGGAAATCGTCTCGGCATCACGGGTGCCGGCGGGATCGAGAACTCCGGCGTCGAAGTCGACCTCGAGCCGGAAATGGGTTTGGACGAAGGCGGAATAACCGTTGGCGACGATCGCGACAAACAGGACGAGAAGGCTTCCGAGCGCGATCGCGATCGCCGTCAAGCCGTAGGCGCAGAACCGCCGTTCGACCCGGTAGCGCCGCTTGAGGCTCCGCTGGATCGCCTGCGCCGCGGGAGTTGCGATCGCGTCAACTTGTTTCGGCGCCCGCGGCTCGAACGTGCTCGTGCTCTTCAATTTCATCTACTCGAATTGCTCCCGATAGCGGCGAACGACGACCAGCGCGACGACGTTGAGGACGAGGGTCACGCAGAACAGCACGAGCCCGAGCGCGAACGCGGCCAGCGTCTTGGCGCTGTCGAACTCCTGGTCGCCGACCAATAGCGTCACCATCTGAACCGTCACCGTCGTCACCGCCTGGAGGGGATTGGCGGTCAGGTTCGCGGCCAAGCCTGCGGCCATCACCACGATCATGGTCTCGCCGATCGCTCGCGATACCGCCAGCATCAGGCCGCCGACGATTCCGGGCAGCGCCGCCGGGATGATCACGTTGCGGATGGTCTCCGATTGCGTGGCGCCGAGGCCGTAGGAGCCTTCGCGAAGCGCCTGGGGAACGGCGCTGATCACGTCGTCGGAGATCGACGAGACGAAGGGGATGATCATGACTCCCATGACCACGCCCGCGGCAAGCGCGCTTTCCGCTGACACGTCGATGCCGATGTTCGCGCCGGTCTCGACGAAGAACGGCGCGACGACGAGGGCCGCAAAATAGCCGTAGACCACCGTCGGGATGCCGGCCAGGATCTCGAGCAGCGGCTTGACCGCCGATCGTAAGCCCGGCGCGGCGTACTCTGAAAGAAAGATGGCCGAAAACAAGCCCACCGGGCCGGCGACGCCCATGGCGATCAAGGAAACGATCAGGGTGCCGGCAAAAATCGGGACCGCGCCGAACGTACCAGAGCTTCCCACCTGGTCGGCGCGCAACGCGGTCTGCGGGCTCCACTCGAGCCCGAACAGGAACTCGACCGGGGAGACGAGTTGGAAAAAGCGGATCGATTCGAACAAGAGCGACAGCACGATCCCAATGGTGGTCAAGATGGCGATGGTCGAGCTGACCACGAGGACGATCCGCACCGTATTCTCGACGGCGTCGCGGGCGCGGAAGGCGACTCCGATGCGCCGCCTTGCGAACCCGATCCCGGCGATGGCCAGCGCCAGCGCCGAGACGGTCATCGCCGCGGTTGCGGTTTGCGAAAGCGCGGCGTAGCGGTCGGCCGCAGCCTGAATCTCGGGCGACACCTCGCCGAAAACGGCGCCCGCGGCGACGTTGCGGATCTCGTTCACGAGAAGCGAAATCCGCTCGGGCGAAACCGCCAGGGCGTCGGCCGGAAGGCTTGAGACCACGATCAGCTCGATGATCTTGGCCTCGAGCGCCAGCCACGGCAGCACGATCGCGAACGCCGGAAGCCCGCACCAGATGGCGACGTAATAGCCGTGATAGGCGGGCAGCGAATGCAACCGAATCGGGCCGTCGCCAGCGCGCGCGCGCGCGCGCGCGCGCGTCCGGCCCATGTAATAGGCGACGACGCTCAAAAGAACGAGTGTGCCCGCGAGAACGATTGTCGGCATTGGTCGCGCTTCCGCTTCAGGCGTTCGCCACCGTGTTCAACGGAACCCTCGCGCGCGCGTCCTCCATGCGACGGCCGGTTGAAAAACCCTCCTTATGACGGCCCGATAAAATAAATGTGACGCGGACGTTAAAGTTCCGTGACGCAATCCGCCTAGGTGCCCATCTCATCGGCTCCGTCTGCTTCGGACGGGACGACGACGGGAAGGACGACGGTGAAACGGCTGCCCTCGCCGTGGGTGCTGTCGATGGTCAGTTGGCCGCGGTGCCTATTCACGATGTGCTTGACGATCGCGAGCCCCAGACCGGTCCCGCCGAGGCTGCGCGAACGCGCCTTGTCGACCCGGTAGAAACGTTCCGTGAGGCGCGGGAGGTCGTCGGCGGGGATGCCTTCGCCGTGGTCCGCGATGGTCACCGAGATTCCGGGGCCGCCGGTTTCCGTCACCCGTTCCACTTCGCCGACGCGGACATCGATGCCGGTGCCGGAGGCGGCGTACTTGATCGCGTTGTCGATGAGGTTCTGAAACACCTGCACGAGTTCGTCGCGATCCCCCACCACGTGTGCCACGCGGTCGGGACGGTCGATCGCGACGGTCATGTCGCGTTCGGCCGCGCGTTGGGCGAGGAGTTCCGAGACATCCGCGAGCACGCCGCAGATATCGACCGGGTCCCGGGGCTGCACGTGCTCGTTGATCTCGACACGCGAGAGCGACAGCAAATCCGCGATCAAGCGCGACATCCGCTGGGATTCCGCGTGCATGATGCCGAGGAACCGCTCGCGCGACTCGGGGTCGTCGCGGGCCGTTTCCCTGAGCGTCTCGATGATCCCGATCAGGGCCGACAACGGCGAGCGCAGCTCGTGGCCGACGTTGGCGACGAAGTCGGCGCGCATCTGTTCCGATCGCCTGGCCGCGGTCACGTCGTGAAAAACGCAGACCGCGCGCGCCGCGTCGGTGTCGCCCGCGGCCGGCACGCGCGCGGCATAGAGGATGAAATCGCGCCGCACCGGCGCCGGAAGCGAAATCTCGGCGGTGCGCACATCGGCGCCGGCGAGCACCTCGTCGACCGCGGCCAAGGCCGCGGGATGGCGAACCGACTGGGCCAGGTCGCGCCCCACAAGTTGCGCCTGCAACACCTCTCGCGCCGCCTTGTTGACGGCCGCCACCTCGCGGGCAGACGTAATCAGAAGGACCGGGTCGGGAAGGGATTCGAGAACGACGTCGGCATCGACGCCGGCCATCGACGACTCTTGGGGAAGCTCAGCCATGGCCGGGACCGTTTCTCCTTATCACCGGTACGGAGACGCGTGCCTTGAGAAGGGCTCAAGAGCCGGCTGCGATGGCGTCCGCACGCACGTCGTCCTGGGTCGCAACCCGGTTCCGCCCCAACCGCTTGGCCAGATACAAGGCTTGGTCGGCGCGTTCGACGAATTCGGCGAGCTCTTCGCCGTGGAGCAGATTGGAAGCCCCGACGGAGACCGTGATTCGACCCAGGTTCTTGCCCGTCGAGCGGTTGACCAACTCCTTCTCCGAGATTCTCTTGCGTACCGTTTCGCCGACCATGGCGGCCCCGCGCAAGTCGGTGCGCGGAAGGACCACCGCGAATTCCTCGCCTCCGTAGCGGGCCGCGATATCCTGGCCCTTGGTGCACTCGTTCAATGTCGCCGCCGTCAGGGCGAGCACCTTGTCACCCACTTGATGGCCGAACGTGTCGTTGAACTGCTTGAAATGGTCGATGTCCACCATCAGTAGCGAAAGGTGCTCACGCGACTTTCGCGCCTCTTGAACGGCGCGCGCGATCTCGGTGTCGAACGAACTGCGGTTGAGGATCCCGGTCAGCGCGTCGGTCATCGCCTTGCGGCGCGTGTCGGCCAGGTTCACCTTGAGCTGTTCGATCTCCGCCGCCGATTCGCCTAGGCGCGTTTCGAGCGTTTCGTTCCTTTCCTCCATGATCCGCGTCGCGGTGACGATGTTGGCGACGATCGAAGAAAGCTGGTCGGGTTTGTTCACCCCGGCCAACGCGCTGGAGGCGGAATGCAGGGCGTCGCCGTATTCGGCGGCTCCGGCGCCCGCGCTCGTCACCAGGCTGAGAACCTTGTCGAGTTCGGTCCTGATCCGCTGGGTGGCGTCTTCTAGCGCGGCACCCTCGTCTTCGGCGTTCACGAAACGACGGTACGCCTCGTCGTTGACCTCGTCGGTGAGCTCATGGGCGCCGTCCATCAGTTTGTCGAGGGACCGGACGAGCTCCGGCTCGCGACCCGAGAAGTAGAGGTACCAAACGGCAAAGTTTTTCGGGCTGGGCGCTACCCCTTGTTTCTCCATGAGCGCCA
>JAKZXM010000226.1:0-4973 GCA_047514975.1 Rhodospirillales bacterium | reverse complement strand
ACGTTCTTCGCAAGGTCAAGACCGATCGTGATAACTTCGTTCATGGACGGCTCCTATTTCCCTGTGGTTGATGAAAACCACAACTTTGGCACATCGCGATGCCGTCGGGTGGGAGCCGTCCACCGCATCAGAACCGGACCTTGCCGCCAGTCCCTAAAATGGTCTGCTCTGAGGGGTAAAGCGGACATTCCACATCAAAACGTCCGCTTACCACCATAGAGCGGACGTATGGCAGACACCGTCGATCCGTCTGCTAATAGCCATATCCGGACCAAAGACCCGGGCACTAAGATGCGCGATCCAGTCATTGCCGCATCGGGGCTTTGGCCTGATTTGCGTTTCAGCCGGCCGAACATCCGTATTAAACAAGAGCCGATTCGCAAATAGTGTATGGGTTTCGAAACGTTACCGATAGATAACGAGTTCCCGAATTCCATAAAGAGCGACATTCGTTCGCGAACCGCTTCTCATGGGAGCAGAACTGGCCACATTGGCCGTCGCCTTGGCGGTCATCCTCCTGATCGCCATACCGGCGCTCGCCGTCGGCGTGGCTCCCGCAATGACCTCGACCAAGGTGCGGGCGGTGATGTTGAAGGCGGTGCCCGACGACATGGAAGGTACCATTTTCGAGCTTGGTTCGGGTTGGGGGGGCCTGGCCTTTGCCCTGGCTCGGCGGTTCCCACGCTGCCCAGTGCGGGCATTTGAGATTTCCCCCGTGCCGTGGCTCTACTCGCTGTCGCGTCAATTCATCGCACCGGCGCCCAATCTGAGCATACATCTATCGGATTTGCACCGGGCGCCGCTGGTGGAGGCGACGCTGGTCGTGTGTTACCTTCACCCGCGCGCCATGGCAGACCTCAAGCCAAGTTTCGAGGCCGAGCTCCGACCTGGCTCCTTGGTGCTGTCGAACACCTTCGCCGTGCCCGGCTGGCGGCCCGCCGCGGTGTTAACCGCTGACGATCTCTATTCGACCAGGGTCTATCTCTATCGTATGTCGACCCCGGCCGAATCCCAGCACTGAACCCAATTTCCGGGACCGTGTCCTATCCGGCGCGTGGATCGACAGGGTTCTTGATCGCAACTCCCGTCTATAGTGGACCTGCGCAATCGCACCCCCGGCCTCCCGATCGTATGGGTTCAAATTTCAACAGTCTTGTCACGCGAACCTCCCTGACGTCCGCTTCGGGTCAAATGCGGAAGTCCGTGGAGGGGTCTCTGAAGGTCTGTTATGGGGCCATAAGCAGACCTCAAATTATGAGTATATGCCCTGGCGCTTTGTCGGTTTGGTCGGTGCGATTCCACGCCGACGGATTACGGTCTAGGGGAGCTGAGATCGGCCGGCACGGGACCCTTCTGCGAGCGGCGTCATTCGTCGCCCTGTCTGAGCACCGCCAGGAACGCAGAATGCGGAATCTCGACGCGGCCGAACGCGCGCATGCGCTTCTTGCCCGCCTTCTGCTTCTCCAACAGCTTGCGCTTGCGGGTCACGTCGCCGCCATAGCACTTGGCGGTCACGTCCTTGCGGAGCGCGCTCACGGTCTCACGGGCGACGACGGTGCCGCCGATGGTGGCCTGCAGGGCGACGCGGAAGAGCTGGCGCGGGATCAGCTCTTTTAAGCGCTTGCAGATGGTGCGTCCACGCCGTTCGGCGGGCGTCCGGTGCGCGATAAAGGAGAGCGCGTCCACCGCCTCGCCGTTGATCAGAATCGCGACCTTGACCAACGCGCCTTCGCGAAAGCCGTCGATCTCGTAGTCGAAGCTGGCGTAGCCGCTCGAGATCGATTTCAGCCGGTCGTAGAAATCGAACACCACCTCGTTGAGCGGTAGCCGGTAGACGGCGACCGCGCGGGTGCCGGCGAAGGTCAGCTCCGCCTGCTCGCCCCGGCGGTCGGTGCAGAGCTGAAGGACCGCGCCCAGGAAATCGGACGGCACGATGATGGTGGCCTTGATCCAGGGCTCCTCGATCGCCTGGATGCGGGTGGCATCGGGCATGTCGGCGGGATTGTGGAGCAGGCTTTCGCCGCCGCCGGCGAGCCGCACGCGGTAGACGACGCTCGGCGCGGTGGTGATGAGGTCGAGGTCGAACTCGCGCTCGAGTCGTTCGCGCACGATCTCGAGATGCAACAGCCCGAGGAAGCCGCAGCGAAAGCCCGAGCCGAGCGCGATCGAGGTCTCGGGCTCGAAGTGAAAGCTAGCGTCGTTCAGGTGCAGCCGCTCGAGGGAATCGCGCAAGTCCTCGATTTCTGCGGAATCGGACGGGAACAGGCTTGAAAAGACGACCGGGGTCGAGGGCTTGAAGCCGGGCAGCGCCGCCGCCGCCGTGCGCCGGTCCTCGGTGATGGTGTCGCCGACGTGGGTGTCGGCCACGGTTTTGATGGCGGCCGTGATGGTCCCCACCTCGCCGGGACCGAGAAGCTGAGCGGGAGTAGGCTTCGGCGTGTGAACCGCGACCCGTTCGACCTGATAGACGCGCCCGGTGGCCATCATCCGCACCTTCATGCCGGGCCTCAGCGTGCCGTCGTAGACGCGCACCAGGATCATGACGCCGAGGTAGGGGTCGTACCAGCTATCGACGAGCAGCGCCTTCAAGGGCGCGTCCGCCACGCCCTCGGGCGGCGGCAGGCGCGCGATCAACGCCTCGATCACGTCCGCGACGCCTTCGCCGGTCTTGGCGGAAATGGCGATGGCGCCGCCCGCGTCGAGGCCGATCACGTCGGCGATTTGTCCCTTGACGCCTTCGACGTCGGCGGCCGCAAGGTCGATCTTGTTGACCACGGGGATGATTTCGTGATTCGCCTCGATCGCTAAGTAGGCGTTGGCCAGCGTCTGCGCCTCGACACCCTGGGTCGCGTCGACCAACAGGACCGAGCCCTCGCAGGCCGCCAGCGATCGGCTGACCTCGTAGGAGAAATCCACGTGACCCGGCGTATCCATCAGGTTCAGCTGATAGGTCTCGCCGTCGGCGGCGCGGGTCTCGAGACGCACGGTCTGGGCCTTGATGGTGATGCCGCGTTCGCGCTCGATCTCCATGGAATCGAGCACCTGGTCCTTCATCTCGCGTTCGCTCAAGCCACCGCACGCCTCGATCAGACGGTCGGCGAACGTCGATTTGCCGTGATCGATGTGGGCGATGATCGCGAAGTTGCGGATGCGGCTGAGGGGAGTCATGGCGGCATTGTCTCGGGCGCGCTTTTAATCACGTCGGCGGCGGCGGGCAACCGGGAATTCGGCCCGCGACCGCTCAACCGCCGAGCGGGTCGACCCCGATCACCGCCTCGTGGCCCATGAGAAGCGCGAGGTAGAGAGCGACGGCGCCGAGAAGCCGCCAGATCCCGATGCCGGCGAGATCCAGGCGCTGGCGCCGCGCGACGATGGCGGCAAACGGTACGTTGGACGTGGCCGCGGCGAACCGCTCCCAGGCTTCGCCGAGGCGCGCCCTGCACTTGCGATCGATCGCGAGCGTCCCTGCGAGCGCCAGCACCATCAGGCTTGCGAACAGGACTAGGGAAGCCGAATCGCCGTTGGCGGCGAGGTGCGCGGCCGCCCACAGCGCCACCCCCCAGAGGACCGGATGACGGGTGATGCGGACGATGCCGCGCGCCTCGTCGAGGCCGCGGGCGCCGGCGCCGACGACCGTCGGGCTGGGGGTCGTGAGCCCGGCGACGACCAAAACGCTGGCCAGCGCGACGAGCGTCAGCGCCAAGTGGCGGCCGCCCGTCTCCCACGCCCAGAGCTCGATTCGCGGCGCCGCCCGGTAGGCGAGCCCGAGCCAGGCAAGGGTGGCGGCGGCAAATACCGCAAATGCGCCTAAGTAGGCCCGCTCTCCGATCCTGGCGGCGATCGCGGCGCGCAAGGGCGTGCTCGAGATCAGGAAATGCCCGCCGACGAACACGATCGCGGCGGCCACGAGGTGGGCGAGGGTTCCGGTCATGGGTCCGAGCTCTCACTTATGCCATCGGTCATCAAGAATGACCGATGGGCGTTCAATCGGCACCCTCAAACCGCGAGCGCCCCTTCGCACGCGAGTCCGTGCTGGCGGCACGCCGCGATCACGGTGTTGCGCAAGAGGCACGCGATGGTCATGGGCCCGACCCCGCCCGGCACGGGCGTGATGGCGCCGGCCACGTGGCGCGCGGTCTCGAAGTCCACGTCGCCCACCGGGCGCGCCTTTCCGCCCTCGTCCTCGATCCGGTTGATGCCGACGTCGATGACCGTGGCGCCGGGGCCGATCCAGGCGCCCGGAATCATGCGCGCGCGCCCGGCCGCGGCGACCACGATGTCGGCGCGCGCGACCTCGCCGGCGAGATCGCGGGTCCGCGAGTGGGTCAACGTGACCGTGCAGTGTTCGGCGAGCAGCAACGCGGCGACCGGCTTTCCGACCAGGTTCGAGCGGCCCACGACGACGGCATTCAGCCCCGCGAGCTCGGCCACCGCGTCCTTGATCAGCACCATGCACCCTTGTGGCGTGCAGGGAACGAGGGCGTCTTCGATGCGCCCCGCGGCAAGCCTGCCGGCGTTGACCGCGTTCAGCCCGTCCACGTCCTTCGCCGGATCGATGGCGTCGATGACGGCGTTGGAATCCATGTGCGGCGGCAAGGGCAATTGCACCAAGATGCCGTTGACGCCCGGGTCCGCGTTCAGGTTCCGAACCAGCGCCAGAAGCTCGCCCTCGGGCGCATCCGCCGGAAGGTGATGCGTAATCGACTCCATCCCCAGCTCGCGGGTCCGCCGGTTCTTGCTGCGCACGTAGATTTGGCTCGCCGGGTCGTCTCCCACCAGCACGACCGCGAGCCCCGGCCTCACCCGGTGGTCGGCCTCGAGCGCCGCGACCGCTCGGCCGACGCGTTCCAAAAGCGCGTTCGCGCGGGCCTTGCCGTCGATGATCCGCGCCTCAGCCACCGATGCCGGCCGCCCAGTTCTCGAGCCGTGGGCCGAGCGCGGCAGCGTCGCCCGCCACGAACACGGTCTTGCGC
>JAKZXM010000225.1:0-12251 GCA_047514975.1 Rhodospirillales bacterium | reverse complement strand
GCCGGTGGAATCGCGTCCCGCCTTGAGCTCGGCGATTCGCCCCGGGTCGGCGTCGAAGCCGACGACCGGAAAATGGCGCGCCAGCGCCAGCGCAAGGGGCAGGCCGACGTAGCCGAGCCCGACGACGCGGATCTGAACCTCGGCGGGCGACGGGATCGGCATTCATTCTCCTTGTCGCGGGCGGTCCGGCACGCGGGGTTCGCGATCGCCGCCTCCATAGCAAGCTTCGCCGCGCCGACGCCAGGAAAATTGCGCCCCGCCGTCCGCCCGGTCGGCGAATTCGGAACCGCAAACGCGGCCCGACGACCGGTCGCCGAGAGGGCGAACATCATTGAGAATAAATACGTCTTGACGTTCACTTGATGAACGCGCTAGCGTTCGCGGCATGAACACGAGGGTCGAGCCGTCACCGGCGGCCATGGACGACGCGCGATCGCCGACGCAGACCAACAAGGCCGAGAGCGAAATCACGCTTGGCCTTCTGAACGCGATCCAAGAAAACAGCGCCATTACCCAGCGTTCGGCGGCGCGCGACCTCGGCATCGCGCTCGGGCTTGCCAACGCGTATTTGAAGCGCTGCGTCAAGAAGGGCCTGGTCAAGGTGTCGATGGTGCCCTCGAACCGGTACGCCTACTATCTGACACCCAAGGGATTCGCCGAGAAGAGCCGGCTGACGGCCGAGTATCTGTCCCAGTCCTTCCGCTTCTTCCGGACCGCGCGCAACGAGTGTTCGCAACTTCTCGAAAGTTGCGCCACGCGTGGCTGGCGCCGCCTGGCGCTCTGCGGGTCGGGGGATCTCGCCGAGATCATCACGCTCTGCGCGCGCGACTATCCGGTCGAGTTCGCCGGCATCGTCGATCGCGGCGAGGGAGGCGGGACGATCGCCGGTCTTCGGGTGGTCGCCGAGCTCGAGAGCCTCGGCGCGCTGGACGCGGTCGTCGTCTCGGACCTCTCCGACCCGCAAGGCGCATACGAATGGCTTGCCGGGCGTATCTCCGCCGACCGCATTCTCGCGCCGGCGCTCTTGAAGATATCGCGCGAGCGCCAAGTCGGGGAGGACGCGTCGTGATCGAGTGGCTCGTCGCCCAAACCCGGCCGCAGGCCGAGGCCCAAGCCGATCGGCACCTGCGGCGCCAGGGCTTCAGCGTCTATTTGCCGAGGTATCTGAGGCTTCGCCGACATGCGCGGCGCCAGGAATGGGTCCCGCGACCGCTGTTCCCGCGCTACCTGTTCGTCGGCATCGATCCCGCGCGCTCGCGCTGGCGCTCGATTCGCTCGACGTTCGGCATCAGTCATCTGGTGTGCGCCGGCGACCGGCCGTTGCCGGTGCCGTCCGAGATCGTCGCCGAGCTTCGCTCGCGCGAGGACGAGAACGGAATGGTGATCATGCAGCCCGAGGTTCCCTTCGAGCGCGGCGACCGGGTCCGCGTCGATTCGGGCGCGCTGTGCGATGGGATCGGCATCTTCGAGTGTATCGACGACGACCGGCGCGTCGTCATCCTTCTGGATTTGCTGGGTCGGCAGGTCCGCATCCGCCTGCCACTCGAGGCCGTGGCGGCGTACTCCTGAGCGAAGCGGCGGCCGCGGCCAGAATTCGTACCTCCGCGCTCCGGGTGAGGCCCTTCACCCGGAGTGCGGTAGCGTGACGCCTGCGAGCCGCGCCCGCCCGCGCCACCGTAACGAAATCCAATGGACTGGACCGGAAAGAAGGCCCTGGTCACCGGGGCCGACGGCTTCATCGGCTCGCATCTGACCGAGGCGCTGGTGCGGGCCGGCGCGCACGTCACCGCGCTCGCCCAATACAATTCGTTCGATTCCTGCGGGTGGCTCGACGATTTACCCCGTGACGTCAAGAACGCGGCCGAGATCGTGCGCGGCGACGTGCGCGACGCCCAGCAGATGGCGGCGCTGTGCGCGGGCCACGAGATCGTCTTCCATCTGGCGGCTCTCATCGCTATCCCGTACTCGTACCATGCGCCCGCGAGCTACGCGGAAACCAACGTGCTCGGCACCGTCAACGTGCTCGCCGGCGCGCGCGCCGCCGGCAACGCGCGCCTCGTCCACACGTCGACCAGCGAGGTGTACGGCACCGCGCGCTTCACCCCGATCACCGAGGACCATCCGTTGCAAGGGTTCTCCCCCTATTCGGCGTCCAAGATCGGCGCCGACCACATGGCCGAATCGTTCGCGCGCGCCTTCGCGCTTCCGGTCGTGATCTTGCGTCCCTTCAACACCTACGGCCCCCGTCAAAGCGAGCGCGCGGTGATCGGAACGCTGGTTCGCCAGGTGCTGGACGCGCGTTGTGACGCGATCCGCCTGGGCGATCTCGCGCCCGAGCGCGATTTCACTTTCGTGGACGACACCGTCGCCGCGTTCATCAAGGCGGCGGAGCTGGACGGGGTCGCGAACGCACCCGTGTTCAACGCCGGCAGCGGCCGGTCGATCACGATTGCCGATCTGGTCGATCGGGTCCGCCACGTCGCCGGCTCCGACAAGCCCGTGGTCGCGGACGCCGGCCGCGTGCGCCCCGCCGAAAGCGAGGTCATGGCGCTCGTCGCCGATGCGACGCGGTTTTGCGAAGCCAGCGGGTGGCGGGCCGAGATCGGCTTGGACGACGGCCTCGCCCGGACCGTGGATTGGTGGCGCGGCCGCTTGGGCCGCGTTCGCGACGGCACCCACGATTTGATATGACGACACTGGCCGCCATCGACATCGAACGGATTGCCCGGATCCTCGGCCGGCTGCTGCCCGCGGGCGCTCCCTTGCACGAGCCCGAGCTCGGCGAGAGGGAGCGGGTCCTGGTCGACGAGTGCCTGGAATCAGGCTGGGTCTCGTCCGCGGGCGCCTACGTCGATCGTTTCGAGGACATGCTTGCAGCGTTCACCGGAGCCGGTGCCGCGATCGCCACGGTCAATGGAACGGCCGCCCTTCACGCCGCCCTCGTGCTCGCCGGGGTCGAACACGACGACGAAGTGATCGTGCCGGCGATGACCTTCGTCGCGACCGCCAACGCCGTCGCATACGTGGGCGCCGTTCCCCATTTCGCGGATTCCGACGACGGTACCCTCGGCCTCGATCCGGCAAGGCTCGAGGCGCACCTCGCCGACATCGCCGAGATCACCGACGATGGGTGCCGCAACGTGTCCACCGGGCGGCGGATCGCCGCCGTCGTCGCAATGCACGCCTTCGGCCACCCGGTCGATCTCGACCCCTTGGCGGGCGTCTGCGAGCGGTTCCGGCTGACCCTTATCGAGGACGCGGCCGCCGCTATCGGGTCCCGATACAAGGGCCGCCACGTCGGCAACCACGGTCGGCTCGCGATCCTCAGCTTCAACGGCAACAAGACCATCACCACCGGCGGTGGCGGCGCGATCCTTACCAACGACGAGGGACTCGCCGCCGCCGCCCGGCACTTGACCACGACCGCCAAGCTGCCGCACCCCTGGGCGCTGGAGCACGACCGGGTCGGGTTCAACTACCGCCTGCCCAACATCAACGCGGCCCTGGGATGCGCCCAGATGGAGCGGCTTGCCGGGTTCGTCGAGAACAAGCGCCGCCTGGCCGCGATCTATGGCGAGGCCCTTGGCGACGTCGGCGGCGCCAGCGTCTTCGTCGAGCCCGGCTTCGCGCGCAGCAATTACTGGCTCAATATCCTGCTTCTGGACCGCGATGCCGCCCGGCATCGCGACGAAGTCTTGGCGCTCACCAACGACCGCGGGCTGATGACACGGCCCGCCTGGACGCCGATGCACGAACTCGCGATGTTCCGGAAGTGCCCGCGCATGGACTTGCGCGTCGCCGAGGACATTCACCGACGCATGATCAACCTCCCCAGCAACCCGCGCTTGGCCCGCGCCATCGATGGCAAAGCGTAGACGGATCTGCGTCGTCACCGGCAGCCGGGCCGAGTACGGCTTGCTCCACGGGTTGCTAAACGAGATCGGAGACGAGCCGGGCCTCGAGCTCAAGCTCGTCGTCACCGGAATGCACCTGGCGCCGCGTTTCGGGCTGACGGTCCGCGAGATCGAGGACGACGGGTTCACCATCGCGGAAAGGGTGGACATCGGCCTGGACGGCGATTCGGCCGCGGCGACGGCGCGCGCCATGGGGCTCGGCGTCGTCGGTCTCGGCGATGCCTTCGAGCGCATCGCGCCGGACGTGGTCGTCGTGCTCGGCGACCGTTTCGAGGTTCTGGCCGCGGCCCAGGCGGCGCTCGTCGCGCGCATCCCCATCGCCCACATCCACGGCGGCGAGCTGACCGAAGGCGCCTTCGACGATTCCATGCGCCACGCGATCACCAAGATGGCGCACCTGCATTTCGTCGCCGGACCCGCCCATGGCGCCCGCGTCGCCCAGCTGGGCGAGGCGCCGGACCGGATTTTCGAGGTGGGGGCGCTCGGCCTCGACAACATCGCCCGGCTCGAGCCGCTCGACCGCGCGGCCCTCGAGGCCGAGATCGACTTTCGCCTTGGCGCGGGATACCTCCTCGTCACCTATCATCCGGTGACCCTTTCCAACGATGGCGGGGCGCGCGCCGTCGAAGAGCTTCTTTCCGCCCTGGACGCGTTTCCGGACCGCCAAGTTCTCGTCACCGGGGTGAACGCAGATCCGGGACACGACCGCATCGGCTCGCGCATTGCCGAATACGCCTCGGCGCGGCCCGAGCGCACCCGGGTTTGTGCGTCGTTGGGCCGTAGGCTGTACTTGAGCGCGATGAAGCTGTGCGCCGCCGTGATCGGCAACTCGTCCAGCGGCCTGATCGAGGCACCCGCGATCGGCGTTCCGACCGTGAACCTCGGGTCACGACAGCGGGGGCGGGAACGCGCGCCTTCGGTCATCGATTGCGCAGAGACAAGGGACGAAATCGCGGCCGCGATCCGTAAGGCGCTATCACCCGAATTTCGGACCGCGTTTAGGGACGCGCCCAAGGCCTACGGAACACCGGGTGCGGCCGCGCGGATCGTCCGCGTCCTTAAGTCCCACCCCTTGGACGGCGTCTTGATGAAGCGGTTCCACGACCTGGCCGGCCTGGAGGCGGCGTTGCATGGCGCGTAGCCCGGGGGCCCGCGTCTATGTGATCGCCGAGGCCGGCGTCAATCATAACGGCGATCCGGAGCTTGCCCTCGAGCTCGTCGACGCCGCGGCCGAGGCGGGCGCCGACGCGGTCAAGTTCCAGACCTTCACGGCCGAGGAGTTGGTCACGGCGGACGCGCCCAAAGCCCGCTACCAGACCACGACCACCGACGCGAGCCAGTCCCAGTTCGACATGATCAAGGGCCTGGAGCTGAGCAAGGACGCGCACCGCGCGCTATTGCGCCGGAGCATCGAGCGGGGCCTCGAATTCCTGTCGACGCCGTTCGACCGGGCAAGCCTTCGGTTCCTCGTGGACGATCTGGGGCTCGGGACCGTCAAGATCGGCTCCGGCGAGATCACCAACGGGCCCTTGTTGCTGGAAGCGGCGCGAAGCGCACGCCGGATCATCCTGTCGACCGGCATGAGCACCCTGGACGAGATGGAGGACGCGCTCGCCGTACTGGCGTTCGGCCTGTCGGGCGCCCGAACGACGCCGTCGCGGTCGGCGTTCGCCAAGGCCTACGCTTCGCGGCGCGGCCGCGAGGCCCTGCAAAGCGCGGTGGTGATTCTCCATTGCACGAGCGAGTACCCGGCGCCCTTCGCCGACGTGAATTTGCGGGCCATGGCGACCATGCGCGACGCCTTCGGGCTTCCGGTCGGGCTGTCCGACCACAGCGCCGGAATCGCGATACCCGTCGCCGCCGTGGCGCTCGACGCCGTCGTCGTCGAAAAGCATCTGACGTTGGACCGCGAGGCAGTAGGGCCCGACCACGCGTCGTCGCTGGAGCCGGGCGAGTTCGCCAACATGGTGGCGGGCATTCGCGCAGTCGAACAGGCGCTCGGCGACGGGGTCAAGGCGGCGCGGCCGTCCGAGATCGCCAACATCGAGGTCTGCCGGCGGAGCTTGGTGACGCTCGCCGCCGTTGGCGCCGGCGAGCCGTTCACGGTGGAAAACCTTGGGGCCAAAAGGCCGGGCGGTGGCGTCTCGCCGATGGAGTTATGGAACTGGTTGGAACGACGGGCGCCACGTGATTTCCAGGAGGACGAAATCATCCAGCTCATTCCGAAGAAAACAACGAACGAATGACGATCTCCCTGCTTTTCGTCGGGAAAAGGAACGATCCTCATTGCGAAAAAGCGGTGGCGTTTGTTCGGCGACATTTTCGCGAACCCCAAATCCACTTGGCACTCCGAGGCGATCCATGGTCAGGTCAAATCGACCATTGGCATGGGGATTACATTATTTCCTACTTGTCACCGTTCGTTATTCCTCAATCGGTGTTGGACCGGGCGGGTCGTGCCGCCATCAATTTCCACCCGGGACCTCCCAACTATCCCGGAGTTGGGTGCACGAACTTCGCGATTTACAACCGTGACGTGGAGTTCGGCGTCACCTGCCACCGCATGGCGGCGCGCGTCGACACCGGCCCGATAATAGCGGTACGGCGCTTTCCACTGTACCCCGACGATACCGTGCTCTCGCTGACGCAACGATGTTACGTGTCAATTCTGGAGTTGTTCCACGAGATCATCGCGTTTGTCATCGATGACAAACCTCTGCCTCGATCGGATGAAACTTGGCAAGGCAAGCCGCACCGGCGCCATGAACTCGACGAGCTTTGCCGCATTACCCCTGATATGCCCGCCGACGAGGTAGCTCGGCGGGTACGGGCCGTCACGTTTCCGGGGGCGCCCGGGGCCTTCGTTGAGATCCACGGGCATCGCTTCGAACATGACGCAACCGCCTCGCCCTCGCCGGCAGGAAAACAATGCCGTGAAACCCTGGCATAAGACCCTGCTCCCCGGCTCCGCATCCATTCGCGCCGCCATCGAGGTTGTCAACGCCAGCCGAATGCAGATCTGCCTCGTGGTCGACGAAAACCGGCGCCTCCTCGGCACCGTCACCGACGGCGACATCCGCCGCGCCATCCTGGCCGGCCGGGACTTCTCGGAACCGGTCGAGCGCATCATGAACGCGTACCCCCAGGTCGGCGGTCCGGACGAATCGAGGGAGGTCCTCCTGGCTCGCATGGCGGAGACGCGTCTCCACCAGATTCCCATCGTCGACGCCGGGAGCGGGGTCATCGACTTGATCGTGATCGAAGACCTGGTCGGGACGACCCGAGTTCGCGAGAACTGGGTGGTGCTGATGGCCGGGGGTCTTGGCCGGCGCCTGCGTCCGCTCACCGACGAGGCACCGAAACCGCTCTTGCCGGTGGGCAAGAAGCCGCTCCTGGAAACCATCCTGGAAACCTTCGTCGAGCAGAATTTCCGCAGGTTTTACATGGCCGTGAACTACAAGGCGCAGATGATCAGGGACCATTTCGGCGACGGCAGCCGGTGGGGTGCGGAAATCAGCTATCTCGACGAAGACCGGCCCCTGGGAACGGCCGGCGCCCTGCGCCTGATCCCCGAGGCGCCGAAGGCCCCGTTGATCGTCATGAACGGAGATTTGCTCACGCGGGTGAACTTCGGCCACCTCCTCGACTACCACGTTCGCCGGGCGTCGGTGGCAACCATGTGCGTGCGCCAGTACGACTTCCAGATCCCTTTCGGGGTGGTTCACATCGACGACGACCGCATCGAGAGAATCGACGAGAAGCCGCTGCACAGCTTCTTCGTGAACGCCGGGATCTATGCCCTCAAACCCGAGGTCATCGACATCATCCCGGCCGACGAGCCGTTCGACATGACGACCCTGTTCGAGCGGGTCATCGGGGCGGGGCGCTCGACCGCGGTCTTTCCCGTTCACGAGTATTGGCTGGACGTCGGCCGGATCGACGATTTCAACAACGCCAACAGCGAGTTCGATGATGTGTTCCCTTAAGCCCGCGGCGGGACCCTCGCCGTGCCGAGCGCCGCGGTGATCGGCTTCGGCCCGGCCGGATCGGCCTTCGACGAGGAACCGCGGCCCCCGGTACCTTGTCTCACGCCGGCGCTTACGTGAGCGCACCGAATCGCTTGCGGCTGGTCAACGGAGCCGATGCCATCGAAAAGGTCCTGCGCTAAGCCGACGAGGCCCGCGCGGCCGGCGCCGAGGTCCCGATCAAACGCCCGGCCCCGCTGGCCGAAAGCTCCACATGACCAAGCAACCGAACATTCTCCACGTCATCACCGCCCGCGGCGGATCGCGGGGCGTGCCCGGCAAGAACCTGAAGACCATCGGCGGAATCTCCCTGATCGGCTTCAAGGCGATTGCCGCCCACCGGTCAAAGACCTGCCGGCGCCTGGTGATCACCACTGACAGCGAAGACATCCAGGCCGAAGCCCGGCGTCACGGAGTCGAGGTGCCCTTCACCCGCCCGGCCGAACTGGCCAGCGACACGTCATTGAGCGAGGACGCGCTGCTGCATCTGCTCGATTACGTGGAAACAGTGGAAAAGAGCCGCTACGACGCCATCATGCTGCTGGAACCGTCTTCACCCTTCGCGACGCCCGACGACCTGGACGCCGCCGTCGCGATCTTCACCAAGCATGACGCCAGCCTGGTGGTCGGCGTGAAACGCACCGAGGTCACGTCCTGGTTCGTCGGTCCCTTGCGCGAGGATGGCCGGGCGGATCAGATCATATCCAAGTTCGCGGGATGCGACACGCGCCGCCGCCAGGCCTTCGAGCCGGAATACACCATGAACGGCGCGCTCTACCTGATCGATTGGGACATGCTGAAACGCACCGGCAAGGTCTATGGGGATCCGGAGCGCACTTACGGTTATCCCATGGACCGCTTCAGCTCCGCCGAGGTTGACACCCCCTATGACCTGCGCTTGGCCGAACTGTTCGTGGAGAACGGCGACGTCGACCTGGAGCCCTGGCGATGAGTGAACCCGCCGACAAGGGCCGCGCCCTCTACGACCGCGCCCGGCATCTGATCCCAGGCGGCACCCAGTTGCTGTCCAAGCGTCCGGAGATGTTCCTGCCCGAACAGTGGCCCAATTACTACGCCAAGGCCAAGGGCGCCGAGGTCTGGGACCTGGACGGCCGACGGCTGCGGGACTTCACTCACTGCGCGGTCGGCACTTGCCCTCTGGGTTTCGCCGACCCCCACGTGGACGCGGCGGCCATGGAGGCCATCCGCCGGGGCTCCATGAGCACGTTGAACAGCCCGGATGAGTTGGCGCTGGCCGAACTATTGATCGCGCTGCACCCCTGGGCCGAAATGGCCCGTTTCGTGCGCGCCGGCGCTGAAGCGGTGGCGATGGCCGTGCGTATCGCCCGCGCCGCGACGGGGCGCGACCAGGTCGCCGTCTGCGGCTATCACGGCTGGTTCGACTGGTACCTGGCGGCCAACGTCGGTGACACCCGCAACCTGGACGGCCACATGCTGCCGGGCCTCGATCCGAAAGGGGTGCCCCGGGTGATGTCGGGGACCGCCCTGCCGTTCGCATACAACGATATCGCGGCGTTGGATCTGATCCTCGACGGCGTCGACGGCGGTTTGGCGGCCATCGTCATGGAACCGCGAAGGGACATGGACCCGGAACCGGGGTTCGTGCAGGCGGTTCGGGAGCGGGCGGATCGTTACGGAGCCGTTTTGATCTTCGACGAGGTGACGTCGGGTTTCCGAATGAACACCGGTGGCATCCACATGACCATGGGGGTGGAGCCGGACCTGGCCGTCTTCGCCAAAGGCATGAGCAACGGCTATCCCATGGGCGCGGTGATCGGGCGAACCGCCGTCATGGAGGCCGCCCAGACCTCGTTCATCAGCAGCACCTACTGGACCGAGGCGATCGGTCCGGCCGCCGCCCTAGCCGCTATCCGCAAGCATCGTGATCTGGACGTCGCATCGCACCTGATCCGTATCGGCACGCGCATCCAGGCGGGCTGGACCGAGGCCGCGCGGTCGGCCGGGCTGACCATCCACGTGCGCGGCATTCCGCCGCTGTCGGGGTTCGCGTTTGATGGCCCGCGGGAAAACGCCCTGGCAACCCTGTTCAATCAGGAGATGCTGGATCGCGGGTATCTGGCCTCCACCTTGGTCTACATCATGCTGGCTCACACGGATGAACTGGTGGACGGGTATCTGGAGGCCGTGGCCACGGTGTTCGACGACCTGGCGAAGGTGGCGGCCGCGGGTACGATCGGGGACCGCCTGCGCGGGCCGGAACGCCACACCGGTTTCAAGCGGCTGAACTGACCCAGCCATGCCCCTGCACCTGTCTTTGTCCCGCGACGATCTGGCCGCCTACGTGGCGCACCAAATCAGCGCCTTTTTTCCCGACCGGGAGGTGCCAGCCGACGACTTGCTGGCGCCGCTGTCGGACGCCCTGGACCGGGGCGAACACTGTTTTTCCCGAGTCGCCTTGCGCTACTACGGTGAACCGCCAGCTACCCGGTTCAATCACCTGAACACGGACCAGTACGCAGCTTTCCTGTACTTTCTGTCCAACACTGTCAGTCGGTCGGGCCGGGGCCCGGAGCTGGCGGACAAGCTTTTCGCCCTGAACAAGGCGCTACACGGAGTCGATATCTATCACGAGGTCGCGCTGCCGGACGTTTTCCTGCTGCAGCACCCGGTGGGGACCGTCCTCGGCAGGGCGAGATACGGCGGCTTTCTCTGCGTTTACAACAACGTGTCTGTCGGCAGCAATCTGCACCGGACCTATCCCGTGTTCGGGCGCGGAGTCGTCCTGTTCGGCGGGGCGCGGGTAATCGGGCGGGCCACCGTCGGCGACAACTGCTGGATCGCGCCGCAGGCGGTGGTCATGGACCGAGATGTCCCAAGCAACTCGATCGCCTATGGCTTGCCACCCAAGACCGGCGTCAAACCCGCCGATCGGGATGTGGTGGCGCGTGACTTCCGCGATGAGGATGACACCCATTGACCGCCGTCGATGACCGCAATCTGTTCGACCTGAGCGGCCGGGTGGCGCTGATCACCGGTGGGGCCGGGTTGATCGGAACCCGGATCGGCCGCGTGCTGGTCGCCAACGGCGCGCGGGTGATCCTAGCGGACCTGGACGGTGCTGTGGCCACGCGGGCGGCCGAGACCGTAGCCACGGAATCGGATGGCGCGGCCGTCGGTCTGGCCTGCGACGTCGCCGACCCGGTTTCGGTTCGAGACGCGGTGGCCGGTGTCGTCCGCCAATGGGGCGGCATCGACATCCTGTTCAACAACGCCGCCAGCTACGGCGGGGACGTGGACGCCTTCTTCATGTCGTTCGAAAACTATGCGCTGCAGACCTGGCGCAAGGTCATGAGCGTCAACCTGGACGGCGCAATGCTGGTGGCCCAGGCCGTCGGCTCCCATATGGTCGAGACGGGGCGCGCGGGCAGCATCGTGCAGACCGCGTCGATCTACGGCCTCGTGGCGCCGGACCAGCGCCTGTATGAAGGATCGGAACGGCTCGGCAAGGCCCTGAGCCTGCCCGCGGTCTACGCGGTGTCGAAGTCGGGCGTTGTGGGACTGAGCCGGTATCTGGCTACCTACTGGGCGCATTCGGGCATCCGGGTGAACACCCTGGTGCCGGGCGGCGTCGATGCCGGCGCCACCAACGACCGGTTCCGGGAAAACTACGCCGCACGGGTGCCGCTGGGGCGCATGGCGGTTTCCGACGATCTGGCCGGCGCGGCGCTGTTTCTGGCCGGCGACGCCTCATCCTACATGACCGGGCAGGAGCTGATCGTCGACGGCGGCTGGACCACTTGGTGACGCTTCACAAGGAGACCAAGCATGAACGAATTCCTGAAAGGCAACTTCGAAGTCAAGAACAAGCTCGACGGCGAAGACGGAAAGGCCGAATCGCTCGAGGACCGTTTCGAGCGCGAGGCTCTCAAGCGGCTGGGCGGCTCGATCGCTTTCGTGTCCAAGAAGAAGGTAAAATGGAACCTCAAGGACGAGAAATGAATCGCGACCGCCCGACCGACCAACGGGGGGCGGCCGTGATCCCGCCTGGCGAAAGTCCCGGCGCGCTCGGCATGCGGCTGGTGGCGCGGATGGACCGCCTGACCTGGGAGCGGCAAGGTCAATTGGCCCTCGACAACGCAGCCCGCAACAAGACAGTCCTCCACCGGGGCAAGTCGCTGGCGGAGCTTCGTGGCGCCGCCATCGGCGCTGGCGACAGCGCCATCGTCATCGCCGCCGGCCCGTCGCTCGGGCGGCGCGACCCGGCCAAGGCGATCGCCGAGGCGGCTTACTGCGGCGCCCTGGTGGTGACCGAATCGGCGCTCTTCTACTG
>JAKZXM010000224.1:0-5658 GCA_047514975.1 Rhodospirillales bacterium | reverse complement strand
GGTAAACCTGTGTCAACATCTAAATTTGGCGCAAAATCTAGCTTGCGGAAGGTAACAAGGGATTTACCTAGGGATTTCAGGGGGTTGTGATTTCCCCAAAATGGGACTTAAAATCCCTTTCCACTCGGGGAGTCTGGGTTCGAGTCCCGGAGCGGGCACCAACGATTTCAAAAAGGGGACAGGCCTGGAATCGATCGTCGCCGGCCGCGGGTGCATGCGCCACCGTTGACGGGACCGGTGGAGAACCGGTATTCGGGGCCTTAAGGCCCGCGGATGAGCGGTGCGGGCTCCCACACGAAAACGGGCGGCCACGCCATGGTCTGGATTGCCCGCAAGCTCGATTCCCTGATCGGAACGGTCGTGGCCGCGATCGCGGGCGTGGCCGGCACGCAGCTCCTCGCCGTCATCCAACAGTACCGCCAGCGGCTCGAGGGGCACCTGGCGGAAGCCGAGCTCAATCACGGCCAGATTCTCAGCGCCGACGCGTACCGCGCGCTCGAAGACGGGGCCCGCGCGCGTCTGGCCGATGCGGCCGCCGCGCGCGTCGCCGAGCTTGCCCAGGGGCATGAGGCGATCGTCGACGCCGACGCGCTTGGCCGGCCCTTCGCCTTCCTCCGTCACCTGGAGCCCGAGATCGCGGCGGCGACGCTCGGGGCGTTCGAGCCCGCGCTTCCCATCGACGTGGTCAGCATCGTCTACGGCCTCGCCGGCATGATCGTCGGCTGGGCCGCCTACGAGATCTTCAAGCTGCCCCTCGCCCTTCTCGGCATCGGACGCGCACGAACGCCTTAATACGCCCCGCGTTTCAGCCGCGCCCTGGCGGCCTCGGAATAGCCGAGCCCGGTGGCGGGGAAGCCGCCGTCCACATACACGGTCTGTCCCGTCATCCCCGCTACGGTGGCGAGGAAGGAAACCGTCTCGGCGACCTCGGCCGCGTCGGCGAATCGCGACAGCGGCGTGCGCGACAAGGCCCGGTCGCGGCCGTCGTCGCGATCGCGGGTCTGCTCCAGGGTCCGGCTTTCCACGTCGACGATCCCCGGCCCGACCGCGTTGACCAAGATCCCCCAGGGCGCGAGCTCGACGGCGAGGCTCCGCACCAGGCCCAATTGCGCGGCCTTGGTGGCGCTGTAGGCCACCTCGTACGCCCAGGCGCATTCGGCGACCACCGACGTGACCACGACCATGTGGCCGGCGCCGGCGCTTCGCATGCGTATCCCCGCCTCGCGCGCGGTCAGGAACAGGCCCCTCAAGTTGACGGCAACGGCGCGGTCGAAGTCCTCGAGCGCGACCGAGAAGAAGTCCGCGCCCCGGCTGACGGCGGCGCAGGCGACGAACGCGTCCGGCGCGGCGCCCTCGAAGAATCCGTCGATCCCGGCGAAAGCCCCCGCAACCGCGTCTGCCTCCGCCACGTCCGCGCGAAAGGTCCGGAAGCGCGGATGGTTGCCGAGCGCTCCGGGCGCGTCGTCGGCGAGGTCGATGTTCGCCACCGTCGCGCCGTCGGCGAGGAAGCGGCCGGCGATGACGCTGCCGATCCCGCCCGAGCCCCCTGTGACGACGACGCGGCGCACCCGTTCCGGCGCGTTCATGCGTCGGTCCGGACCGGAACCTCGTGCTCGTGGACCACGAGACGCTCGAACCGGCTGACGTGTTTCCAGGTGTCATCGTCGCAGTGGCGGTCGATGACGGCGTGCTTCACATAAGGCTTCCGCGGAGCAGCGATCATGCGGCGCCGCGACTCGAGCCGCCAGTCACGGAACTCGGCGTGCGTCCGGTGCTCTGCGCGTTCGAGGAACCAGAGAACGTTGATCATGGCAACGGTGTCCATTCCTTGGTGTAAGTGCTATCGGGGGCGGCGGCCTCGACGGCCTCGATTCATAAATGGCGGCCCTGGGCAGTTCAATTTCGAACGCCGCCACAAAATTGCTCAACAGGCGGCGCCGCGACCGCTCGTGAACCTCATCGAACGTCATCTGCCGTCTCTCTTGCAATTCCTCCGTCCGCCCCATGGACACTCCGTCGTGTCGGAGCGTCGATCCAAACCGGTCAGATCACGTGCTATGCAAAGCCGGTCATATGGCGTGCTAGCGACACTACCGCTGTTCGGAGTCGCGTTTGCGCCGAGAAACGGGTATGCTCAAAGAAAAAACGAGGGAGGGACCGTGGTCTTCGCGATGATGACCAAGGGAGCGAAGAACTTTCGCGTTGGTTGGCGCGTCGAATCGGTCCGCCATGGCGACTTAGCCGGCCGGCGCACGCCGGGATTTGGCTCGTTCAAACGACGTCACCGGCCCCTCCGGCCCAGATCAATCCTGAGGAGGCAATAGCATGCGAATCCATTTCATAGATGTCGTCAAACCGCTGGCCTTCGCTGCCGCGGTGCTCGGCCTCGTCGGGCCGAGTGCCACGGTTCCGGCGAACGCGGAAGAAGTGACTCTCAACGTCTGGTCGCGCCAGGACCGCTCGGGTCCGTTGCGCGGCGCCAACCTGGTCCGGGCCGCCGTCAACCTCAACAAGGCCCTCAAGAAGGAAGGGTCCGACACGAGCGTCGTCGTGCTCGTCCGTCAGGGTCCCGCCCCGGGTTTCGACGACGACGCGCTGCAGCTCTTGAAGGTGTTCGGCATCGGCGAGGGCCCCGACATCTTCGTCGCCGCGCACGAGTGGACCTGCGCCTTCGCCAACGAGGGGTTCGCGCTGAACCTCGAGCCCTACATCGACAAGTACCCGCAGCACTTCGGAACGATCTTCCCGAGCCTTTGGGAATCGACCAAGTGCAAGGGCCAGCGTTATGCGGTGCCCCAGGACGCCGAGGCGCGCATGTTCTTCTACAACAAGAAGCTCATGCGCGAGGCCGGCATCGACAGCGCCACCATCGACGGCCTGCCGGACCGGGTCCTCGCCGGCGAGGTGACCATGGACGACCTCTCGGACATCGCCAAGCAGGTGGTCGACAAGTCGCAGGCCGAGTGGGGAATCCTGCACCGCCCGAGCGTCGGTCCCGACTACATCATGGTCTTCTACTCCTACGGCAACGACTTCGTCGACGCGGCGTCCGGCGAATTGCTGTTAGAGCCCGCCAAGCTGGAAGCAGCGTACGGCTGGTTCGACCGCAACGTGAAGAACGGGGTCACGCCGCCGAACAATACGGCGATGGAGTGGGACAACATCCGCGCGGGTTTCTACGCCGACAACAAGATCGCGTTTTGGATGTACGGCATCTGGGATTTGGGCAGCCGCGCTTTCCCGAGCTACGGAGTGCCCGATCAGGAGGAAGCGTTCTTCAAGGATTGGGGATGGACCGCCGCGCCGCCGGTCAAGAAGGGTGGCAAGCCGAGCAGCTTGACGCACCCCATCGTCTACGTGGTCGGCGGCCAGACGAAGCATCCCGAGCTCGCGGTACGCCTGGTCGGCTTCGCCTCCGCTGCCGATCTGAACACCGATCACGCGGTAACGACCACGCACATCGGCATCAGGAGCGAGCAGCTTAAGGATCCGCGATACGCCGCGAACTGGCCGCTGGCGCGGGCGACGAAGTTGCTCGAGTTCACGAAGTTCATGCCCAACAATCCGAACTTCGGCGATCTGAACCGCATCCTGTATACGGGCCTTCAAGGCGTCGAAACCGGCCGCCTGAGCCCGAAGGAGGCGGCGGAGTTCGTGGTCGAAGAGGCGCAAGCCCAGTTCGACAACGTCATGGTGAAATAAGGCGAATCACCTGAGGCGCGAGAGGGGCGCTTCCCCTCTCGCACCACTTTCCGAGTCCCGGCGATCACAATCGATTACGCCTGAGCGAGAACGGTGAACGTGGCCGCAAAGCCCCGGAACGGCACGGCGGCGCATGCCGCGCCTGGGTCCGCGAAGTGGCGGGAGCGCACCAACTTTTTGATCTTTCTCGGGCCGGCGATCGTGCTCACGCTATTCTTTTACATCGTCCCGGTCATCGTCGACGTCGTCATCTCGTTCACCGATATGGGGCGCAGCCTGTCGATCAACGAATTCACTACCAAGAACTACGTCAAGGTATTCGGCGGCGATCGCCGTCTCCCGCAGATCATCGGCCTGACCTTCATTTACGTGTTCGGAACGCTGGCCTTCTTCAACGTCACGTTCGGGCTGCTTCTCGCCCTTCTCACGACGGCGATTCCGAAGACCTCGGGCGGCTTTTTCCGCGGTGTCTGGCTGTTGCCACGCATGAGCCCGTCCGTTCTTTACATCCTTTTGTGGGTGTGGGTGATCAGCCCGTCCGAGCACGGCTTGCTCAACCAGATCCTGATGAACCTGTTCGGACTGGCGAAGCCCATCGACCCGCTGTCGGACGCGCCGATCGCGTTGATCATCGTTTCCAACGGCTTCATCGGCGCCTCGATGGGGATGATCATCTTCTCGTCCGCCATTCGGTCGATTCCCGAGCATCTGTTCTTCGCCGCCCGGGTCGACGGCGCCGGTTCGCTTGCGATCGTTCGCTACATCACGTTGCCGGCACTGAAGTGGCCGATCAGCTTCATCACCATCTATCAGACCCTGTCGCTCTTGGTCAGTTTCGAATACATCCTGCTCTTGACCGAAGGCGGTCCCTTTTTCGATACCACCGTCTACGCGCTTTACGTGTATCGGCGCGCGTTTCAGAGCGGGCAGTACGGCTACGGGGCCGCCCTCGCACTGTTCCTGATCGTGCTCGGCATCGTCGTCGCGCTCCTGGGATGGAGGTTCTTCGACATGAGAACGCTTCTCCAGGAGCCCCGGATCGAGGTGCACTGAGCATGGCGGCGCCGACGGCCGCGCTTCCGGCCCAGGCGCTGGCGCCGTGGGACCGGCTCGCCGCCCGGGCGCGGTGGATGCGGCGCGCCAAGTCGTTGATGATCTTCGGGTTCCTGATCGCGGTTTCGATCCCGATCATCGTGCCCTACTTTTGGCTGGCGACCATCGCGTTCTCAGCCAAGACCGGCACCGCCGAGACGCTCATTCTCTGGCGTGCCGTCTTCATCCTGCTTGCTGTCGTTTTCGGCCTTTGGGTCTGGTCGACGTTCTCGCGCAGCAAGGCGCAATTGTTCGTCGGCGTCGCGGTCATCCTCGCGGTGGCGGGCGGCGCGTTCGCGATGCTCGTGCTGCCGGAACTCCATCTCGGCAACTTCATCTTCATGACCGAGCGGAACTTCGTCGACGTCATTCGCGCGCGGACGGGGGTCGTCACGGGTGGGATCGACTTTCCCAACGTCTGGCTCGCCGCCGCCAACTCGCTGTATCTGGCCGGCGGGCAGATGGTCATCGTCGTGACCGTTGCCTCGCTGGCGGGATATTACCTGTCGCGGTTCCAGTTTCTGGGACGCGAGGCGGCGCTGCGCTCGCTTTTGGTCCTGCACGCGTTTCCGGTGCTGACGCTGATCGTGCCGCTGTTCCTGATGCTGTTCTACGTCGGCCTTCTGGACCGGTTGATCGGCGTGATCCTGGTGTTGGTCGCCTTCGAGCTGCCGTTCGCCATTTTCATCATGAAGGGCTTTTTCGACGCGGTTCCGTGGGACATCGAAATGAGCGCGCTTACCGACGGCGCCTCGCGGCGCCAGGCTTTTGTCAAGGTGGTATTGCCGCAGGTCACCAACGGCTTGATCGCGATTTCGGTGTTCTCTTTCATTCGCGGCTGGGAGGAGTACATCTTCGTGTTCA
>JAKZXM010000223.1:0-4044 GCA_047514975.1 Rhodospirillales bacterium | reverse complement strand
GTCGAGCGCCGCCCCTCCCCTCCCCTATCGCTCGCGCTAGCGGGTTTTCCGCGGCCCCCAAACGCGCGCGTCGTTCGGGCGATTCGGTCGGCGGATGCACGCGGGTCTCATTTCGACGCCATGGCGTCCAGCGCCCCTTGGAGGATGTAGGCGGCCGCGATCTTGTCCACCACCTGACGCCGGCGTTTGCGGGTCATGTCGACGTCTTCGATCAGGAGTCGCTCAACCGCGGCGGTGGATAGCCGCTCATCCCAAAACGCGATGGGGACCTCGAGGATTCGCGCCAGATCGCGCGCGAACCGGCGCACCGACTGGGCACGGGAGCGCTCGCGGCCATCCATTGCGATTGGAAGTCCGACCACCAATCCGCCGACACCGTGCTCGGCGACAAGGCACCGGAGAATCTCGAGATCGTTGGCGAGTTTCTTGCGCCGAATCACGTCCATGGGCGTCGCCACCGTGCGAGTGCCGTCGGAAAGCGCAAGCCCGATCGTGCTGGCGCCCACATCCAGGCCCAATAGCCGGGCCATGGGCGCGAGACCGGCCCGAAGCGCATCGAGGGATTCGCAGATCATCCGGTTCGCATCTTTCCGCTATGTTTCATGCCATCGCTCGGCCGAAACGCGGCCACGCCTCGTCGGAAAAGACCTCTGGAGCGGACGCGGCCGAAAGGGTATCATGGGGCGTAACCCATTGATATTTCTTACGGCACAATCGCGAGTGGAAAAACGCGGCTTGGCGGAGGGCGGCGGCCGTGGGAAGGGCGCGCGCGCGGCGGCAAGCGCCGGCCGGCCGGGTGCGTGGTGCGCCTTCGCACTCTTGCTGATTGCATCGCCGGCCTCGGCCCAAGAGACGGTCCGAGGGGTCCCAATCACCACCCAAACCGGGGACTTCCTGGTGATGACCGACGTGAACGTTCGCGCCGGAAACTCGACCCGAAGCGAGAAAATCGGCAAGCTCAAGGTCGGTGACAAAGTGACCGCCTTGGGCGTCACCCGCGACGGCTGGGTCGCGATCCGGCTGGACGGCGATGAGGCGGGGTTCGTCTTCGGAAACTATCTGTTGGCCCTCATCGACGGAACGCTCGACGGCGAGCTCAAGGGCGAGGCTGTGGGCGCGGGCGGCGCGAAGTGCGGTTACGTGGTGCGCCACCTCGGCAAGACGCCTATCCCGGACGTGCGCATCGTCACATCCGACTACGAGATTGAATGGCGCTGCGCGACGCCCGCGGGCCAGCTCGGCTTCCTCGCCTTCATGTTCATCACCGAAGCGCCCTACGCCCTTTCGCGGAGCCGGATTTACCAGATCGGTCTCGATGTGCGCGAGATCGGCGAGAAACTGGACGAGCCCTTGTCCACGATCGTCATGTACGAACGCGCCAAAGACCGCGTGGTGTTGGACAGCGTTTCGCTGTCCGAATTCCGCGCTTCTTCGCCGGAAAAGGAGCGACCGGCGAAGACCGTGCCCGAAGCGCTGGTCGGCGCCATCATGCTCGCGCTCGGGGCGTGGAACGAAGCGGTTTGGGACGCCATCGCCGCGGGCCAACGATGACGGAGGCGTTCGGACGGATCTTCGTCGCGGGCGGCGGCGGTTACATCGGCAGCCACGTGGTGCATGCGCTTGTCGAACGTTCAGCGCGCGTGGTGGTTCCGGACGACATTGATCCGCGGGCGCGCGCGAAGCGATTGCCGTCGGCGCGATCCTGGAGGTGGGCGATGCGGACGATCGGGCGCTCGCGGCCGCGGTTTTGCGTCGCCACCGTTGCCAGGCCGTACTCCACTTCGCGGGATTCATCGTGATTTCGGAATCAGTGTGCGATCCGCTCGCGTCCTACGGGTGCTCCAAGCTCGCCCTCGAATGGATGGTCCGCGACACCGCGCCCGCCAGACGACGCGCCGAAGTTCATCGCCGATGCGCGTCGTACCCGCGAGACGCTGGAGAGGCGCCCCCACCACGGCGACGTCCATGCGATCGTGGGATTTGCGCTGGGCTGGGAGCAAAGGCTCCTGGAAGCGGCGGAGAGTTCGTAATTCGTAGCGCCCGCGCGATTGCCCGGAGCCCCAGGCGGGTGATAGGGTCCGGTCCCGCGGACCGAAGCTGTGGCCGAACCTTGGGCCCGTAGCCGGGCCGGAAAATTCCCATGCCGCTCGACATCGAAACCGTCAGGAAAATCGCCTTCCTCGCGCGCATCAAGGTACCGGAAGACGAGCTCGACGCGCTGGCGGGCGAGCTTTCCAACATCCTCGGCTGGGTGGAGCAGCTTTCCGGTGTGGACACCGAAGGCGTCGAGCCGATGACCAGCGTCGTCGAGATGAGGCTGCATGAGCGCGAAGACGTTGTGGACGACGGCGAGCGCCGCGAGGACGTGCTCGCCAACGCGCCCGATCGCGAGGACGGATTCTTCGCCGTTCCCAAGGTGTTGGAATGAGCCCGGGCCTGACCGATCTGACCGTGTCGGATGCCGGCGACCGCCTGGCCAAACACGAGGTGACGGCGGAAGCCCTGACGGAAGCGCATCTGGCGGCCGTCGAAGCGGCGCGCGAGCTCAACATCTTCGTGCGCGAGACGCCGGAGCACGCGCTCGATCAAGCCCGCACTTCGGACGCGCGCCGGGCAAAGGGCGAGGTGTTGGGGCCGCTCGACGGCATCCCGGTCGCGGTCAAGGACCTGTTTTGCACCAAGGGCGTTCCAACCACCGCTGGTTCGCACATCCTGGAGGGCGTCATCGCATCTTACGAATCCACGGTGAGCGCGAAGCTGAAATCGGCGGGCGCGATAATGGTCGGCAAGACCAACATGGACGAGTTCGCCATGGGCTCGTCCAACGCCTCCAGCCACTTCGGCCCGGTCAAGAACCCGTGGCGGGGAAAGACGGGCAAGGACCTGGTTCCGGGCGGATCGTCCGGGGGGTCCGCGGCCGCGGTGGCGGCGCGCACCTGTCTCGCGGCGATCGGCACCGATACCGGCGGCTCCATCCGCCAGCCGGCCTCGCTGTGTGGCGTCGTCGGGATGAAACCCACCTACGGGCGGTGTTCGCGCTGGGGGATCGTTGCCTTCGCGTCGAGCCTCGACCAGGCCGGCCCGATCACCCGAACCGTGCGCGACGCGGCGATCGTACTGGGCGTCATCGCCGGCCATGATCCCAAGGATTCCACTTCGGCGCGCGTCGAAGTGCCGGACTTCGAAGCCGCGCTTCGAGGCGGCGACGTCAAGGGCCTGAAGGTCGGAATCCCGCAGGAATACAGGATCGACGGCACGCCGGCGGGGATCGAAGAGCTGTGGCAGCGTGGCGAAGACTGGTTGCGCGATGCCGGCGCCAGCGTCGAGGCGATCTCGCTGCCGCACACCGAGTACGCGTTGCCCGCCTACTACATCGTCGCCCCGGCGGAGGCGTCCAGCAACCTCGCGCGCTACGACGGGGTGCGTTTCGGATTGAGGGTTCCGGGCGAGACCCTGGACGAAATGTATGCGAACACCCGGGGGCGCGGCTTCGGTGCGGAAGTGCGCCGAAGGGTGCTGATCGGGACCTACGTGTTGTCGGCGGGGTACTACGACGCCTATTACGTGAAGGCGCAACGGGTGCGCACGTTGATCGCGCGCGACTTCCGCAAGGCGTTCGAGCGCGTGGACGTGGTGCTGACCCCGACGACGCCATCGGCGGCCTTTCCGATCGGCGAGAAGATGGACGATCCCATCGCCATGTACCTGAACGACGTGTTCACGGTGCCGGCGAACCTGAGCGGGCTTCCCGGCATCTCGATCCCGGCGGGACTGGACGCGGACGGGCTGCCGCTCGGGCTCCATCTCGTCGGAAGGCCCTTCGATGAGGAAACGGTGCTGCGCGCAGCGCAGGCGCTCGAAAACGCGGCCGAGTTCTCGGATCTTCCCGATTTCGTCGAAGCGCGGCGATGAGTTTCGCGATCGAAGGCGAGACGGGCGAGTGGGAGGTGGTGATCGGGCTCGAGGTGCACGCCCAGGTGATCTCGAGGGCCAAGCTGTTCTCGGGCGCCGCCACGGATTTCGGAGCCGAGCCCAACACCCAGG
>JAKZXM010000222.1:0-2570 GCA_047514975.1 Rhodospirillales bacterium | reverse complement strand
CAGCCGGACCAGCGCCGAGCGGCCACTGCTCCTCCGTACCGAAGGCCTCCCGAAACGCCTCGTCGCTCAGACCACGCACGCGCGATGCAACCTTGAACCCCATAACCGTGACCCCCTCATACAGAACATATTGAGAACATAGATCCCCACAGGCGGAGTGTCACGGATAAGCAGGAATGCTTAAGCCGGAAATGCTTAAGCCGGCGGATGCGCGAGCATCGGGCCCAAGTCCGCTTGGCCGAAAATGTGAACGTGAAAATGGGGCACCTCCTGGCGGGCGTTGGCCCCGTGGTTGGCGAGAATCCGATAGCCCGCCGCGGTGAGCGCAAGCTGGCGCGCGACCGTTCCGACGGCGCGGAAGAAACCGGCGATTTCGGCCTCGCCCGCGTTCTGCGAGAAATCGTCCATGGACTCGTAGGCTCCCTTGGGGATGACGAGCACGTGCACCGGCGCCTGCGGATTGATGTCGTCAAACGCCAACGCGTGCTCGTCCTCGTAGACTCGGGAGCACGGGATCTCGCCCCTGAGGATCCTGGCGAAGATATTGTTCGAATCGTAGGCCATGCGCACCGCCCCCGTCGCGCGTTTCGTCTCAGCCCGTATCCGAGTCCCCATCCGCTTGCCGTTCGGACGGCGCGCCTTCGCGCCGGCGAAGCTCGGCCCAGACGTCGTCCGGCGTGATCCCGACGTCGGCCCACAGAACCATCAGATGGTAGAGAAGATCGGCGCTCTCGGCAGCAAGCCTCTCGGGCGTCTCCGCGAGCGCCGCGACGATCGCCTCGGTCGCCTCCTCGCCCACCTTCTGGGCGATCTTTCCCCGGCCCTTGGCGAACAGGCGCGCGGTGTTCGAGGTCTCGGCGTCGCCCCCGCGGCGGTCCCGGATCACTTCGAAGACGCGCTCCAGCACGCTCGCGTCGGAAACGGGATCGGTCATCGTCCTTCGTCCGCGCCATCGGCCCGCACCGGGACGCCCGCCGCCCCCATGAAGGCCTTGGCCTCGCCGATGGTATAGATTCCGAAATGAAAGATCGAGGCCGCCAGCACCGCGCTCGCGTGGCCCTCGATGACGGCCTCGACCAGATGATCGAGGGTGCCCGCGCCCCCGGACGCGATCACCGGAACGCCGATTGCATCCGCGATTGCGCGCGTCAGCGCGATATCGAACCCGTCTCGGGTTCCGTCGCGGTCCATGGAGGTGAGCAGGATCTCGCCGGCGCCGAACTCGGCGAGGCGTCGCGCCCAACCCACCGCCTCGATGCCGGTCGGCCGGCGGCCGCCGTGGGTGTAGACCTCGAACCGGCCGGGACCGGCGGCCTTGGCGTCGATGGCGGCGACGATGCACTGGCTTCCGAACTTCTCCGCCGCCTCGCGCACGAAATCGGGCCGTTCGACCGCGGCGGTGTTGATGGAGACCTTGTCGGCGCCGGCGAGAAGGAGACGCCGGATGTCGTCGATCGTTCGCACGCCGCCACCGACGGTGAGCGGCATGAAGCATTCGTCGGCGGATCGGCTGACGACGTCGAGGATGGTGTCGCGCGCCTCGACGCTGGCGGTGATGTCGAGGAAGCAGAGCTCGTCGGCGCCGTGGCCGTCATAGAGCCGCGCCTGCTCCACGGGATCGCCCGCATCCACCAAATCAACGAAGTTGACCCCCTTGACCACGCGGCCCCGGTCCACGTCCAAACACGGAATGACCCGGGCCTTCAGCACGCAACACAGTCCCTCATTCGCCGGCCTCCGCGAAAAGCCGGACCGCCTCGGCCACGCCAACGCGGCCTTCGTAGATCGCGCGCCCGACGATGACCCCGGCGAGCAGGCCATTACCCCTTCGTTTGAGCGCCTCGAGATCGGCGAGCGAGCCGACGCCCCCAGACGCCACCACCGGGATCGAGATCGCGCGCGCCAACGCGATCGTCGCCTCGATGTCGGGGCCTTCCATGGTGCCGTCACGGGCGATGTTGGTGCGGATCGCCGCGGCGACGCCCGCGTCCTCGAACATCCGCGCGAGCTCGTATTCGTCCAGGCTCGAGGTCTCGGCCCAGCCTTCGACCGCGATCCGCCCATCGCGCCCGTCGAGGGCGACCGCGATTCGTCCGGGGAACGCGCGGCAGGCCGCCTTGACGAGGGCGGGCGAGCGGGCGGCCGCGGTTCCCAGCACGACGCGCGCGACGCCCGCTTCCAACCAGTCCTCGATGGTCGCGAGCTCGCGGATGCCGCCGCCCAATTGTACCGGGACCGAAACGGCCTCGAGGATGCGGGCGACGGAGCCCGAGTTGACCGGGCGGCCCGCGCCGGCACCGTTCAGATCGACCACGTGCAGCCACCGGCACCCGGCCTCGGCGAACGCGCGCGCCTGGGCCGCGGGATCGTCGTTGAAGACGCTCGCCCGGTCCATGTCGCCCTGTACCAGGCGCACGCACTGTCCGTCCTTCAGATCGATCGCGGGAAAGAGGATCATTCCGGTTCCCGTAGAGCGAATCGCGTTTGATAGGAACCGCATCGCGGTTCCTATCAAACGCGTGAATCCGCTCGACCACCATAGTGTAGACCAGATTCACGCGCCCGCTGGT
>JAKZXM010000221.1:0-8796 GCA_047514975.1 Rhodospirillales bacterium | reverse complement strand
CCCGCCGCGCCGCGCAAGACCCACCGGGCTCAGTAGTGCTTGAAGTCCCGGGCGCCCTCAATCTAGCCTTGGTTCAGGACATGCAGGCGCCCGTCAACGAATGGAACCAAGAATCCAAGGAGGTCCATGATGGCCGAATTCCTGACCGTGGCCGCGACTTCGGAGATTCCACCCGGAGTGATGATGGTGGTCGATCTCGACGGCGAAGAGGTGGCTGTCGCAAACCTTGATGGCACCTACGTCGCCTTCAGCAACGTCTGCCCGCACGAGGGGGGTCCGTTGGCAGAGGGCGAGCTCGAGGGCGAGACGGTCACATGTCCATGGCACTTCACCACGTTCAACGTCCGGACCGGAGCGGTCATTGAAGGCGTAACGGACGCGGCGGTCCCGACCTACGAGGTCCGCATCGAAGGCGACGACGTTCGGGTGAGAAGGCCTTGACCCCCCGACGGCGGCGACTCCTTTCAGTGTAGGAGCGCAGCGTGATCGCGGCCCACGCCGACGTGGTTGGCAGCCTGCTCCGCCCGCCCGAGCTTTTACGGGCGCGCGACGAGGTCGCCGCGGGCCGCATGACGCCCGCCGCGTTCAAGGAGATCGAGGACCGGGCGGTGGATTGGGCCGTGCGGCTCCAGGAGGACGCGGGGCTCGAGGTCGTGACCGACGGCGAGATGCGGCGGCTCTCGTTCCAGAGCCAGATGACCGAGGCGGTCGAGGGGTTCGGCAGCTGGGACCTCGACGCCTTCGTTTGGGGCGAGTGGCACGGCGTCGACGGGGCCGAGGACTGGCGCCGCGAGCGCCCCCGGAACCTCGCGGTCGTGGGCAAGCTGGTCCGCGCCCGCCACCTTTCGGTCGAGGAGTTCGTGTACTTGCGTGCCCGCGCCCGACGCACGCCGAAGGTGACGATCCCCAGTCCCGGGCTGTTCGTCAATTTCTGGTCGGCGGAGAAGTCGCGCGACGCCTATCCGACCCTCGACGAATTCCTTGCCGACGTGGTGCGAATCTTGCGCGAAGAAGTTGCGGAGCTCGCGCGCCTCGGCGCCACCTACATCCAGATAGACGCCCCCCACTATCCCCTGCTCCTCGATCCGAAGACCCGGGCCTTTTACGAATCCCGCGGCTGGACGTTCGACGAGTGGCTCGAGCGCGGTGTCGAGCTCGACAACGCGGTCATGGATCCCATTCCCGGAGTCACCTTCGGGTTCCACCTTTGCCGCGGCAATCAGAAGGGTCGCTGGCTGGCCGAGGGCGGTTACGAGGCGATCGCGGAGCCCATCTTCCGGGGCATCCGGGCGCACCGCCTGCTGCTGGAATACGATGACGCGCGCTCGGGATCGTTCGCGCCGCTCGGCAACCTGCCCGACGACCGGATGGTCGTGCTCGGGCTGGTTTCCACCAAGCGGCCGGAGATCGAGGACGCCGAGGTCCTGGTGCGCCGCATCGACGAAGCGGCGCGGTACGTGGACAAGGACCGGCTCGCGCTCAGCCCTCAGTGCGGGTTCTCGACGTCGATCATCGGCAACGAACTGACGATCGAGGACCAAGACGCGAAGCTTCGCCTGGTCGCGCAAACGGCGCGACGCGTGTGGGGTTAGCGTGGCCCGCCGCTGGTGACGCCGCGGCTTTCCACCATCAGCGCGACGACGAACCGACTCACTGGCTCCACACCTAAAGCTCGGCGTAGGGCTCGGCGGCGTCGCGCAGCCCGTCGCCCAGGAAGTTGAAGCCGAGCACGGTGACGACCACCGGCAGCATGGGCAGCATCAGCCACGGGTACAGCGCGACCGCCTCGATGTTCTGGGCTTCGGTCAGCAGCACCCCGAAGCTGGTCACCGGCGGGCGCAGGCCGAGCCCCAGGAAGCTGAGCGCGGTTTCGCCGAGGATCATGGACGGGATCGACAGCGTCGCCGACGCGATCAGGTGGCTCATGAAGTTGGGCAGCAGGTGGCGCGCGATCACGCGGCTCGGCCGCGCGCCGAGAAGCTGGGCCGCGGCGCAGTAATCCTCCTCGCGCAGCGCCAGCAGCTTGGACCGCACCGCGCGCGCGAGGCCCGGCCAGTCGAGAAGCCCCAGGATGATGGTGATCGCGAAGAACACCAGGATCGGGCTCCAGGTCACCGGCAGGGCCGCCGACAGCGCCATCCACAGGGGCAGCTCCGGAATCGAGCGCAGGATTTCGATTATCCGCTGGATGACGTTGTCCACCCAGCCGCCGAAGAAGCCGGCCACGCCGCCGAAGGTGATGCCCAAGAGGAAGCTGATCGCGATCCCGAAAAGCCCGACCGTGAGCGAGATTCGTCCCGCATACAAAAGACGCGAGGCCATGTCGCGGCCCAGACGGTCGGTCCCGAGCAGGAACAATGTTCCGCCTTCGGCCGGACAGACGAGATGGCGATCGCCCTGAATCAGGCCCCAGAGCACGTACTCGTCGCCCCGACAGAAGAACCGCATTCGCTGAACCTTCGCCGGGTTGGGCACGTACTCCTTCTTCAAAATCTCGAGGTTCAGGCTGTAGTCGTAGCCGTAGACGAACGGCCCGACGAAACGGCCCTCGTGGAAAAAGTGCACGACTTGCGGTGGCGCGTAGATGTGATCGACGTTGCGCGTGTGCAGATCATACGGCGCCAGGACCTCGGTGATCAGGATCGAGAAATAGCTGAGCGCCAGCGCCAGGCCCGCGATCACGGCCAACTTGTGACGCTTCAGGCGCCACCACATCATTCGCCACTGCGACGCCATGTAGAAGCGCTCCTGCTCGGCGGTCAGCGTCTCCACCTCGAGGGGATCGAACGGCGCTTCCGAGACGTAGTGGGCCAGAGGCTCGCTCATCGCTTAACGCCCCCTTGAAGGCGGATGCGCGGATCGAGCACGGTGAGCAGGATGTCGGAGAGGAAGATTCCCATCACCGTCAACAGCGAGAGAAACATGAGAAACGAGCCGGCGAGGTACATGTCCTGGCTCTGCAACGCGCTGAGAAGAATTGGCCCCGTGGTCGGCAGCGACATCACCGCCGAGACGATCACCGAGCCCGAGACCACCTGGGGCAACAGGCTGCCGATGTCCGCGACGAAGGGATTCAACGCCATCCGCAACGGATACTTGAGAAGCAGCCGCCCCCTCGGCAGGCCCTTGGCCCGGCCGGTCACCACGTACTGCTTGCGCAACTCGTCGAGCAGATTGGCGCGCAGTCTTCGGATCATGCCGGCCGTGCCCGAGGTTCCGATCACGAAGACCGGAACCCACAGATGCTCGAGGACCGAGAGCGCCTTGCCGACGCTCCACGGCTGCTCGAGGTACTCGGGCGCCATGAGGCCGCCGATGGAGGTACCGAACCAGACGTTCGCGAGATACAGCAGCACGAGCGCGAGAAGGAAATTGGGCGTCGCCAGCCCCAGGAAGCCGATCAGGGTCAGGCCGTGGTCGCCCCAACTGTATTGGTGGGTCGCCGAGTAGACGCCGATCGGGAACGCGACCACGTAGATGAACAGGATCGTCGAGAAGTTGAGCACCATGGTCAGCAAGAGCCGATCGCCGACGACGTCGGTGACCGGCAGGCTGAACTCGAAGGAGTAGCCGAGGTCCCCCTGGACGAGGCCGGCGAGCCAAATCAAATACTGCTCGATCAAGGGCCGGTCCAAGCCGTAATGGCTGCGCAGGAACTCGATCTTGTCCGCGGGCACGATCTCGCCCTGGCTTTGCAGCTCGTCGATGTAGGACGTGAGATAGTCGCCGGGCGGAAGCTGGATGATCACGAACACCAGCGCGCTGACCACCAGAAGCGTCAGGATCATGGTGAGTGCGCGGCGGACGAGATATCCGAACACGGCCTTCGCTCCGGTTGCGCGTACTTATCCGGCGTCGGGCGCGAGCCAGAAGGTGTCGGGACCGTAGATCCCGAAGAACGCGCCGGGATCCCAGTTGTAGACCCCTTTTTCCGGAACGTTGCGCAGCCGGTTGTTGACCACCACCGGCTGCAGGACGCAGCAGATCAGCCCGATCGTGTAGACTTGGTCGGCGTGGATCTTCAGCATTTCATGCCAGATCTCGGCTCGGCGGGCGCGATCCGAGGTCACGCGCCATTCCTGGTCGAAGTCCTGGAGCCGCTTCGGAAGCTCCATGTCCACGGCCTCGCCCGCGTGCCCCTTGGTTTCGACGTACTGGCCCCACTTCGGCCACTGGAGCTGTTGCTGAGAGGTCGGGGCGAGTTCGCGGGGGCTCATCTCCTGCGTCGGGATGCCGTTCTCGAGCCCCGACCACACCGACATCTGGGTGAAACCGGCGAAGATGCGGTTGCGGAGCACCTCGCGCTGCAAGGGCTTGGTGAGAAGCTTGATCCCGACCTTGCGCCAGGCGTCGGTGACCAGTTGCAACACGTCCACCTGTTCGGTGTCCTCGCCCGCGGTCTCGACGATGATCTCCAGCGGCCGGCCGTCGGGCAAGAGGCGGATGCCGTCGTCGTCGCGTTCGCCCAAGCCGAGCCCGTCGAGGAGCGTGTTCGCCGCCTTCGGGTCGTACTGGGTCCACTTGGTGCCGTACTCGGGCTTGTAAAGCGGGCTCGCCGGCAGGACCGTGTTGTTGTTCTCGGTGGCGAGGCCGAAGTAGATGACCTGGTTGATCTCGTGGCGGTCGACCGCGATCGAGAGCGCCCGGCGGAAGTCCGCCTTTCGAAACAGGGTGCGCCATTGCTCGTCCCCGATGTTGAGGTTGGGGAAGAGCGCGATGTGCGAGCCTTTCGCCGTTTGCCACAGGCGGACGGTGTAGGCGTTGCGTTTTTCGCCCTGCTTGAGGAACGTGTAATTGCGGAAGCCGAGGTTGCGCGCCTGCAGATCCGATTCGCCTGCGCCCGCCTTGGCCGGGATCAGCTTGGCGCTGGCGATCGTCAAGTTGACCTTGTCGATGTAAGGGAGCTGGCGCCCTTCGGTGTCGATTCGGTGAAAGAAGGGATTGCGCACGAACACGTAGCGCTGGGCCGGCGATTGGGTGGTGTTCAGCCAAGGCTGAAGGCTCGGCATCTCAGGATTGTCGTACTTGTAGGGATGGTCCTGCTTGAAGTGCAAGGCGCGCCAGTCGCGCTGCCGCTTCTCCGCGACCATGCGCTGAAGCGTCGCCGGCTCGGCGTGGTCTTGGTGAAATTGCTTCAGATAATGCGACGGCCGGTAGATGAAGAGCGGCAGCGCGCCCGCCAGCGCCGGCAGGAAGAAGTGGTTGGGCTTGGACCAGCTATAGCGGACGGTGCGTTCGTCCACCACCTCGAACGTCGCCCGTTCGCCGTCGACGATGAGTTGCGGCGGCGGGCCGGTGGGCGCGATCACCTCGTTGGTCGCCATGTCCTCCCAGTAGTAGCGGAAGTCCTCGGCGGTAAACGGTTGGCCGTCCGCCCACTTGTGGCCCTTTCGCAAGTGAAGAGTGAAGATTCCCCCGTCGTCCACGTCGACGCGCTCGAGGATGTCGGGCCGGAGCTCGAGGTCGCGGCCGTACCCCACCAGGCGCGCGTACCCGTAAACGACCATCATGCGGATGTCCTTGACGCGCCCCATGAGAATCCCGAGCTCGCCGCCGTGGCGACCGGGATTCGCATTCGCACCGTCGAACGACACGATCCGGGGCGCATCGGGCACCCGCTCCGCGACCGGCGGAAGCGTGCCGGCCGCGACCGCGCCCGTGAACATTGGTATCTCGACCAGCGCCGGGCGCTCGGCCGCGCGCGCGGGCGTTGCGGCCCATGCGAGGACCGCCGCAAGAGCGGTGTGGAGGAGGATTCGGTGTGTCATCGCGGTGATCACTTTGCGGCCTCCGCCATTGGGGGGGCGGCGCGGGCGAATACGAAATGCCCGTCGCCGAGGTCGATCATCTGGAGCGCGCGCCCGCTGTCGCCGGGCGCCGCGTCGAACGGCGGCGGCCAGGCCGACGGGTCCGACGCCCTGCCCTCCATCAAGCTCGAAAAGTCGAGAGTGCGCCCCAGATCCGGTGTCGGAACCGCCGCCACCAGCGCCCGCGTGTACGGGTGAATGGGGTTGCGGAACAACGCCTCGCTCGGTGCCAACTCGACGAGGTTTCCCGCGCACATGACGGCGATGCGGTCGGCCATGTAATTAACCACCGCCATGTTGTGCGAAATGAACAGATACGTCAGACCCAGCGTGGTCTGCAGGTCCTTGAGTAGATTCAGAACCTGGGCCTGAACCGAGACGTCGAGCGCAGAGACCGGCTCGTCGCAGATCAGGAGTTCGGGCATCAGCGCGAGCGCCCGGGCGATACCGATCCGCTGGCGTTGTCCGCCCGAGAAGCTGTGCGGGTAGCGACTGAGGTAGCGCGGATCGAGCCCGACGAGCCGCATCAGCTCGGTCACCATCTCGCGGCGATAGGCGGAATCGCCGACGTTGTGAATGATGAGCGGTTCGCTGACGATATCGAACACCGTCATCCGTGGGTTCAACGAGCCGAACGGGTCCTGAAAGATGTACTGAAACTTTCGCCGCAGCGGGAAAAGCTCCCTCTCGGAAAGCGACAACAGGTTCGTGGCCTGACCATTGTCGTGGTAGACGACCGTTCCGGAACTGGCGTCGATGGCGCGCATCATGATCTTGCTCAGGGTCGTCTTGCCGCAACCACTCTCGCCCACCAGGCCCAGGCATTCGCCCCGCTTGATCTCGAGGCTCACATTATCGACGGCGGTGATCGGCGCTTCGGGCCCAATCGGGAGCAGGCGCGTTTCCTTGCGCGTGGTGAAACGCCGGCTGACGCCGCGGATCTCGATGAGCGGGGCCTCTTCGCGCCCTTCGACGCGTTCGCGTCCGACCTTGAGAAGTCGGCCGGTCTCGAGCTTGATCTCGCGAATCGGGACCAGCCTTTCGTCGCGCGCCATCTCGAGACGGGGCACCGCGTGCAACAGCGCCTTCAAATAGGGATGCGCGGGCCTCTCGAAGATGTCTTCGAGCGTACCGCTTTCCATCAAGCGCCCGTTGTAGATGACGATCACCTCCTCGGCGACGTTTGCGACGACGCCGAGATCGTGGGTGATAATCAACACCGCCATACCGATCTCGGCCTGGAGCTCCTGGATCAGTTTCAGGATTTGCGCCTGGATCGTGACGTCGAGGGCGGTGCTCGGCTCGTCGGCGATCAACAGTGCGGGATGGCAGATCAAGGCCATGGCGATCATGGCCCGCTGGCGCAAACCGCCGGAAAGCTCGAACGGATAGGTATCGAACGCCCGGCGCGGGTCGGGGAAGCCGACCATGCGCAGCATGTCCTCGGTGATCTCGCGACCCGTCTTGCGATCGGTCGGTCGGTGCAGAAAAAGGCACTCGCTCACCTGATCGCCGACGGTGTGCAGCGGGGACAGCGAGCTCATGGGCTCCTGGAAGATCATCGAGACGCGGCAGCCGCGGATGGCCCGGAATGCGCGGGTATTGGGATTGATCCCCGCCAGATCCACGACATCGTGGCGACGTTCCTCGGCCACGTTGCCGGTCCGGCGGCCCGAATCGCGAAACAGGATCCGCCCGCCGGTGATGGAGGCGTTCGACGGCAACAGCCCGAGGATCGCCTGCGCGGTCACCGACTTCCCCGAGCCCGATTCGCCCACCAGCGCTACCGTCGAGCCGGGCCGCACCCGGAATGAGACGCCGTCGACCGCGCGAATGTCGCCCCCTTGGCTCGCGAAGTCGACCCGCAGATCCTCGACGCGCAGGAGATCGTCCATCACGCCCGCTCCTCTGCAAGTTCGATGCCGAGGGCCCCGAGGTTGCTCCGGGTCGCGCGATCCAGGACGACGCCGTTCGCGCCCGCCGCCCGGGCCGCGGTCCGCACCAGGCTGTCGAAGCCGTCGATCGTCGATTCGACGCGGACGGTGCCGACCCGTCCCTTGAGTCGAAGCTGCATCCAACCCTTCGCCTTTTCGCGCCGGGTCGAATAGTAGGCGAGCGACATTGCCGACATCTCGCCCCAGGCGATATGCACGGTGCGCCACCCGTCGGCGCTGACGCCCGTGGCGGTCACGCGAACCCGCATCGCCTGGCGGCCCATGACGCGCAGGCCGAAAATCGCGAACAACGCCGCGAACGTGGCGAACACGGCGGCCAGGGGCCAGGCCACGCCGCTCACCGCCAGCGGCGCCAGGCAGCAGGCCATACCGATGCCGGCGCGCATGTAATCCGCGCGGATCGCGCGCACGGGGTACGCGTGGACGCTCATCACCCGGGTCCCAAAGCCGTTTCCACGTCCACCCAACGGGCGGCCGGATGGGTGCGGGTGAGGGCAAGCAACGCGCGGACGAAGTCCCAGCAGCCTTCGTCGTGGTCGAGGTGGTGGGTGAGAAGCCCCGTCGCCTCGGCCGCGTCGACCCGGCCTTCGCGGCGCGCCGCCAAGTGCGCGACCACCTGGCCGACCGCGGGCGTCCATCCGACGAACTCTCGGTTCCCCCGCCAATCGACGATGTCGACGTGGCAATTGCAAACGCGGAGACCGTGCGCCGCGGACGCGGGAGCGCGCGCCCCGAAGGCCGTCAAACCCGTCAGTCCGATTCCCGCCAGCAGGGAGACGTGCTCGGCGGCGATTCGATTCCACGGCGGCGCGAGCACGGGCGCGAATTGCCCCGGAAACGCCGCGCGAAGCCGGTCGCCGCCGGCGATCAGCTCGTCACGAACCTCGGCGCGCGATCGGTTCGATGCCAGTTCCGCCTTCTTTTCGCCCGGCCCGGCGTGGTTCACGTGCGCGTAACCGTGCTGGACGACGCAGACTGCGTCCTCGGCCGCCAGACGCGGGGAGAGCCCGTCTTCCACGCGCGCCGGGATGACC
>JAKZXM010000220.1:0-4205 GCA_047514975.1 Rhodospirillales bacterium | reverse complement strand
CCCTGCCGCCGTCGGAGTTGACATCGGGTGTGGCATGATCGCTAGGCGGACCAAACTGGCGGCGAGCGACCTCCCCGACAACCTGTCCGGGCTGCGTACTCAGATGGAGCGAGCTGTCCCACATGGTCGAACTCAAAAGGGCGGCGCCGGCGACCGCGGTGCGTGGGGCGAAATCCCGGACGTGGTTTCGAACGCGGCGTGGCCTCGCCTAGAAAAGCGTTACGAGCGAATTACCGATAAGCACCCGAAAGCCACGGCAAGAAACACGGCCAACCACCTCGGCACCCTAGGGAGCGGCAACCATTTCATTGAGGTATGTCTCGACGAGGAAGATCGCGTGTGGGCTATGCTCCACTCAGGCTCGCGCGGATGCGGGAACCGAATCGGGAGCTACTTCATCGAACGGGCAAAGGGAGAGATGCGGCGCTGGCACATTAACCTGCCGGACGCCAACCTCGCCTACCTTCCCGAAGGGTCAGAGCTGTTCGACGATTACATGGAGGCGGTCGGCTGGGCTCAGGACTTCGCTCTGGTCAACCGTGCGATCATGATGGACGCCACTATTCAGACGCTCGCGGACTCAGTTCCCGGCAAGGAGTTGACGTGGGACGAGGATGACGCCGTGAACTGCCACCATAACTACGTCGCGCGCGAGCACCACTTCGGCAAGAACGTCCTCGTTACCCGCAAGGGCGCCGTCCGGGCGCGCGAGGGAGACATGGGGATCATCCCCGGCTCCATGGGCGCGCGATCGTTCATCGTTCGTGGCAAGGGCGATGCCGATAGCTTCAACTCTTGCTCGCATGGTGCTGGCCGTGTCATGTCACGGACCGAGGCCAAGCGTCGTTTCAGCCTCGAAGATCACCAAGCCGCCACCGCCGGCGTGGAGTGCCGCAGAGATGAGGGCGTGCTGGACGAAACGCCCGGCGCCTACAAGAACATCGACGCCGTGATGGCGGCGCAGACCGACCTTGTAGAAGTGGTCCATACGCTCAAGCAGATCGTTTGCGTAAAGGGCTGACGGAAATGACCAGCCCGGATATCACCGCCGCATGTTGCACGCATCACTGGGCACAACCTGATCGCGGTCCAGGCAGATCGTGATTACGCCCTCGTTCTGACTTCTGTTTCCCGACTTCCGATCCCCTGGGCCGGATTTCCCTTGCGTGGTGCGCGCGGGCCGTGAAAACTAGGCGCTCTAAGGGGGGAGAAAAGATATGAACGCGATTTCGGGGGCGGGGCCACGCAACGTGGCGCTCGTGGGGCCGTATTTGAGCGGTAAGACGACGCTGCTCGAGGCGATCCTGTTCGTCACCGGTGCGATTCACCGCAAGGGCACCGCGAAGGAAGCCAACATGACCGGCGATTCCTCGCAAGAGGCGCGCGAGCGCGGCACCGGCGTCGAGCTCAACGTCGCCTCGGCCACCTTCCTCGACAGCCCCTTCACCTTCCTCGATTGCCCCGGCTCGATCGAGTTTCTCCAGGAGACGTTCAACGGGCTCATAGGCGCCGACGCCGCGGTGCTGGTGTGCGAGGCCGATGCGTCGCGGGCGATGACCATCGCGCCCTTGATGAAATTCCTCGAGCGAGAACGCATACCGACGCTCGTCTTCGTCAACAAGATCGAGCGCGCGACGTCGTCCGTGGGCGAGGTTATCGATGCGCTGCAGCGCTTCTCGGATCGCCCGCTGGTGTTGCGCCAATCGCCGGTGGCCGAGGGCGAAACCGTGGGCGGCTACATCGACCTTGCCTCCGACCGCACCTACGCCTACAAGCCCGGCGCCGCCTCGGAGGTGGCCGAGGCCGGCGGCGATGCCGACGAGGCCAAGGCCAGCGCCCGCTACGCGATGCTCGAGAAGGTCTCGGACTTCGACGATCACCTGATGGAGCAGCTTCTGGAAGACGTCGATCCGCCCAACGAGGAGGTGTTCCAGACGCTCACGCGCGGCTTTCGCGCGGGCGACATCGTCCCGGCGCTGTTTGGCGCGGGCGAGCTCGAGCACGGCGTTCGGCGCCTGTTGAAGGCACTGCGCCACGAGGTGCCGGGAGCCGAGGTGGCCGCCGAGCGCGCCGGCGTGAGCAGCGACGGCGAGGCGCTGGCGCAAGTGCTGAAGACCTACGTCACCCCGCACGGCGGCAAGCTGTCGCTGGCCCGCGTCTGGCGCGGCGCCGTGACCGACGGCATGGTGCTGAACGGCGAACGGGTATCGGGACTTTACCGCATGCGCGGCCAGCATACCGACAAGATCGAATCGGCGACGGCGGGCGAGGTCGTGGCGATGGGCCGTCTCAATACCGTCAGGACCGGCGATACGCTGGCGCCCGGCAAGGGCGGCGAATCGATGCCGGCGGCCGAGACGCTACCGGCGGTGTTCACGCTCGCCATCACGGCCGCCAATCGCGACGACGAGGTGAAGCTCTCGGGCGCCATCGGCAAGCTGCTCGACGAGGACCCCTCGATCGCGTTCGAGCAGGCGCACGAGACCCGCCAAATGCTGCTCCACGGCCAGGGCGAGATTCACCTTCGCGTGGCCACCGACCGGCTCAAGAATAAGTACGGCCTCGAGATGGCGGGAGTACGGCCCAAGGTCCCCTACAAGGAGGCGATCCAAAAGCCGGTGTCGCAGCACGGCCGCTTCAAGCGCCAGACTGGCGGTCACGGCCAGTTTGGCGACGTCCACATCGACATCAAACCGCTGGCCCGCGGCGAGGGCTTCGTGTTCACCGATTCGATCACCGGCGGCGCGATCCCCAAGCAATACATTCCCGCCGTCGGGGCCGGGGTCACCGAGTACCTGCAAAAAGGTCCGCTGGGCTTTCCCGTGGTCGACCTGTCCGTGACCTTGACCGATGGCCAGTTTCACGCCGTCGATTCCTCCGAAATCGCCTTCAAGACCGCGGCCCGTATCGCCATGAGCGAAGGCATGCCCAAGTGCGATCCGGTCCTGTTGGAGCCGATCCTGCGCGTCGACATCGCGGTGCCGACCGATTTCACCTCCAAGGCGAACACGCTGGTTTCCAGCCGGCGTGGCCGCATCCTGGGTTTCGAGCCGCGCCCGGGCTGGTCGAGGTGGGACGTGGTCAGCGCGCTCGTGCCGGCCAGCGAGTGCCACGATCTGATCGTCGAGATTCGCTCGCTGACGCTGGGGGTGGGCACCTACACCGCAAGCGCCGATCACTTGCAAGAGCTGCGCGGACGCCTCGCCGATGACGTGGTGAGCGCCCACACCGAGGGGTAATTCGACCATGAACGCAAGTGACAAGATGCGCGCGGCGGCCCTAATCGGCGCTGCCCGGCGGCGCCGCGAATTGCTGCCCGGATTGCCCGACGAAATCCGGCCCGTGACGGTGAAGGACGCATACGACATCCAAGCGCTGGTGGTCAAAGGCATGACCGCGCCGGTGGGCTGGAAGGTGGGCGCGACGGGCGCCAAGGTGCAAAAGATACTGGGCACCGACGAGCCCTTCGTGGGCCGCCTGATCGGTGGCTGTGTCCACCGCAGCCCGGCCGCCATACCCGCCGGCGGCGTCTTGAGCCGCAAGGTCGAGATCGAATACGCGTTCCGGCTGGCCAAGGACTTGCCGGCGCTCGGCGCACCCTACGACCGCGACGAGGTGGCCGCGGCGGTGGACACGCTCTATCCCGCGCTCGAGTTGCCCGATACCCGCTACTCCGAATGGCTCAAGCGCGGCGTTCTCCAGATCATCGCCGACAACGGAGCCGGCGGGCATTTCGTCATGGGCGAGGCGATTGCCGATTGGCGGAGCGTCGATATCATCGAGCGCGAGATCGCGATCACGTTCGACGGCGAGGAGGTGACGCGCGGTTCCGGCGCCAACGTGATGGGCGATCCGCTGATGTCCTTGGCGTGGCTCGCGAACGACTCGGCGAGCAGCGGGCGCGACCTTGTCGCGGGCGACATCATCACGACCGGTAGCTGCGCCGATATCGGCTCCCCCGACGTCGGCGTTACGGTGGTCGGGGACTTCGGCGATCTCGGGAAGGTCGTCGTCGAATATACCGCCTGAACGGGAGGGGCGGCTTGCCAGCGCTCACGGAATGTTTAGTGGCTTTCGACCGCAAACGGTCGTTAGTTGGACCATGACGCTAGGCGATAATGGCTAAATGGGCCAGGGGTGTGCGATGCTGATCAAGAACAAGCGGGGGTGGGAGCTGGCCGAATCGGCGGCGACGCCCGAGCAAG
>JAKZXM010000219.1:0-10684 GCA_047514975.1 Rhodospirillales bacterium | reverse complement strand
GAATCGTGCTCGGAGATCTTCCAAGAAGGGCTGCGCATCCCGCCCATGAAGGTGTTGAAGAAGGGCGAGCTGAACCAGAATTTCGTCAAAATCTTCCGCATTGTTCGGCGACGTCGTCGGCACGCGCGAGCAGCTTTTCGTGGTAGCGCGCGTGATGATCGAGATCGGAATACCGGGATTCCCGCAGAATCCGAACCTCCGGGCGGGAACCGGCCGCGCCGCCGGTGTCGGCAAGAGCCGCTTGACGCGCCTCAGTGCTCGGCCGCCGCCGCCCAATGATCGGCGGGGACGTCGATCTCCATGCACAACAGAATCATCCCCCGGTTCTTTCCGTGCATGTCCACGGCCAGGCTGTCGTTCACGCCGCCCGACAGCGCGGCTTCGAGGACGAAGTTGAAGACCTTCAGGGTCGGCAGGTCGTGGCGGACCACTTCGCCCTTCACGGCGTCGCCGAAGTAGCGCTTGACGTCGGCGGCGGTGACGCGTTCCGCCAGCAGCGCGTAGTCGTCTTCGCGGTACGGAATGAGGCCGATGTTCGAGCGATCGCCCTTGTCGCCCGAGCGCGCGTGGGCCAGCCGGTGCAGGGGCACGCGAACGTCCGCCAAGGCCTTGGTTCGCGCCATGGTCACGCCACCATCCGCCACGCGGGCGTGACCTTGTCGCGGTCGATGTAGCAGGCATAGGTCCGAACCGTGTGACGGATCGAGTGGGTCTTGCCGCCGCCGCCGGCGGGTCCGTTGATTCCCATGGCCTCGGTCTCGCGGGTCGCCCGCTGGGCGGTTTCGCGATCCGGCGCGCGCACCGCGACCCGCAGGCGCACGTCGCGGGTGTCCTCCATGGGCGGGCCGGCGACATAGACGGAATCGACACCGACGATGTCCATGCGGGTCGGCAGGTTCGAAAGCTGGCGGTCGCGATGCAGGCGCTTGCGCAAGACCTCGGCCGACAGGCGCGCCCGGGCGACGGCGTTGTAACCGCCGTAGACGATCTCGGACACCGCGAGGTAGCCGTTGTCGACCCCGCACAGCACCTTGAGGGTCTCGGGTCGCGGCTTGCCGCGCACGCCCTCGAAGCGGACCCGGTCGGACCCGATCTCGGTGATCCGGGCCGCCGTGATGTCGGGGGTGACGTCTGGGGTGATGTAGGCCGAAGGGTCGCCGATCTCGTAAAGAAGCTGCGAGAGCACGGTGTGGCGGTCTACGCGCCCGCCGGTGCCCGGCGATTTGGTGATGACGATGGCGTCCTCGCCCACTTCGGCGATGGGAAAGCCGAGCCGGTCGAGGTCCGGCACCTCACGCGCCGCGCCGTCCGCGAACTGCCCGCCCGTGACCTGGCCCGCGCATTCGATCAAATGGCCGGCCATGGTGCCGAGCGCCAGTCGGTCGAGATCGTCCTGCGACCAGCCGAACGCGTCGATCAGGGGCGCGAGCGCGAGGGCCGGATCGGCGGCGCGCCCGGCCAGCACCACGTCGGCGCCGGCGCCGATGGCCGCCGCCATTTCGAACGCGCCGATGTAGGCGTTGGCCGAAATCAGCTCCTTGCCGAGGCGCGAGAACGGCTCGCCCGTCTCGTCGAGGACCGGATCGAACTCCCGCACCAGATCGGCGACGTCGTCGCCCTCGACCACGGCGATCTTGAGGTCCTTGAAATCAAGGGAATCCGCCACCTCGCGCACCACGGCGGCGGCACCCGCGGGATCGGCGCCGCCCAGGTTGCTGACGATCTTGACGCCCCGTGCGGCCGCCGGCGGCAGAATTTCGCGCATCCTGCGATCGAGGTCCGCGGCGAAGCCGACGCCGCCGGCCTGCTTGGCCTCCTGAAGGATCGCAAGGGTGCGTTCCGCCAGATAGTCGAGCATGACGTAATCGAGCTTGCCATTTTCAAGCAGCTCGACCGCACCCTCGATGCGGTCGTCGAGATATCCTGCGCCGCCGCCGATGCGAACAACTTCGCTCATTACCGTCGCTCCCTCCGGGGGTCGCGGGATGTCGCCCAGCTTCCGGTCCGCCGCCCCTTGTCCGCCATAACGGAACTCGCGGGAACGGTAGCGCCGCCACCGGCGGCGGTCAATCGCCGGGCCGCGAATTCGGTTCTTGACCGCCGGCCGCGAGTCCTTGATGAACCTCATACCGACCCACGGACAGCGATCCAATGAAACGGCGCGATGGGCGCGATCGACGACGTCCTCGAGTTCTGGTTCGGGCCCAAGGATGGGCCGGATTTCGAAGACATGCGCGCGACTTGGTTCCGCTCGACCCAGGCGTTCGACGCCGAGTTCGAGGAGCGATTCGCAGACGCGCGCCGCCGCGCCGGCGCCGGCGAGCTCGAAGCCTGGATGGCCTCGGCCGCGGGCTGCCTCGCCCTGATCGTTCTCTTTGACCAATATCCCCGCAACGTCTTCCGGGGAACGGCGCGGGCCTACGCCACCGACGCGAAGGCGCGCGCGGTGGCCAGGCACGCGCTTGACAAGGGGATCGATCGGGGCTTGAACCGCGTCCAGCGGCTCTTTCTCTACATCCCGTTCCAGCACAGCGAGGACCGCGACGACCAAGCCCGCTCGGTGGCCTTGTTCGACTCTCTCGACATGGAAATGGCGGCCCGTTCTGCGAAGGAGCACTTCGAGACGATCGCCCGGTTCGGCCGGTTTCCGCACCGGAACGCCGCCTTGGGGCGCGCGAGCACGCCCGAGGAGCAGGCATATCTGAAAACGGCTAAATCCTGGGGACAGGGCTGAGCGGCGGTGGCCGGATGATGAAGCGTCAGATTTCGTAAAGGGCGCTCGTGCGCTCAACGTAGCGCGTGATGTCGTGAAGGCTGATGACGCCGTCGATCTTTCCCGCGCGCCCGATCACCAGATGGCGAATCGCGTTGGCGTTCATCATCTCGACCGCGTCGCTCAGCGGGCGATCGGGCTCGCAGCTTACGACGTTCTTGGTCATGACGTCACCGACGCGGGTCGATAATGCCGCTTCCCCGACCTCGGCGATCGTCCGCACGATGTCGCGCTTGGAAATCACGCCGACGTTCGCATCACCCTCGCAGACCAAGAGCAGTCCGATCCGGTGTTGCCTCAGCAGTCGCGCCGCCTCCAAACAGGTGACGTCGGGACCGCAAGTGAAGAGTTTGCCGCCACCCTCCGCCAAGATGTCGTCGACGATCATCCCAAACTCCTCAATCCACAATCCTCGATCCGGTCCGGCCCCGCGGATCGCGCGCGCGACTCGGGATACGCGGTCGCCTAGCCGAGTCCGCGGACGATCCGGTTGGTGGCGCGCAGGCGCCTCGACAGCGTGATCGCGAGCGAGTGATAGAACCGGCTTCCGAACGCGGGATCTCCTTCTATCAACTCATCGATGTCTTCGTTCTTGATGTGGATGACGTCCACGCTTCCGTCCGCGACGACGCTGGCGCTGGCGCCGGCCTTGTCCAAAAACGACATCTCGCCGAACACGCTTCCGTTGGCCAGGCGCGCGATCTCAACCGTCTTGTCGCCGACCGTGCGCTCGATCCGGACCTCGCCCCCGGACACGAAGGAGACGCCGATGTCCCTGTCGCCTTCGGTGACGATGGGCGTTCCGTGCTCGTAGCGCTGCCTCGAGCCGAGCTCCAGCAGCGCGGTCCAATCGTCGGACGCGAGCTTGCCTAACGTCCCCTTGCCGCCCGCCGCGCCCTTGATCCGCTCGAGCTCGGATTCGGCGAGCTTCAGGTTTCCGGCCTTTCGCATGATGCCTCGCCAGGGGTTGAGCCGTGCACCTTCCGCCTACCATTAGAATAATCAAATGGTAAGCTCGGCCTGTGTTTCATCGACATGCGTCGGTCGTCAACGGGCAAGGGAACCGACCATCCCATTCCGTCGATCCGCCCCGCTCCGTCGCGCCCCCACGATCTCGCCTCTCGGGTTACAGTATCGGCCGGAAAGACGATCGACACCTTGGGAGAGACGATATGGACCTGGGACTGTCGGGACGCACGGCGCTTGTCACCGGCGCGAGCCGGGGGATCGGCCGGGGCATCGCAGAGGCGCTCGCGGCCGAGGGCTGCCACCTCGAGCTTGTGGCCAGAAACGCCGAAATGCTCGAGGAGCTGGCCGGATCGCTCGCCGGCGAACATGGCGTCCGGGCGCGCGCATACGCGTACGACCTGGCGGAACCGGCGAACCAGAAAGCCGTTGTCGCGGCGTGCGGGCACGCCGACATCGTGGTCAACAACGCGGGCGCCACCCAGCCCGGCGAGATCGACGAGGTCGACGAGGACGCCTGGATGGAGGGCTGGCGGCTGAAGGTCTTCGGCTATATCAACATGACGCGCCACTACTGGCGGATCATGAAGGCGCGGGGCTCGGGCGTCATCGTCAACATCGTCGGCGATTCCGGCGAGCGCCCGGTGGCAGCCGTGATCTCGTCGAGCACCGCCAACGCCGCACTGATCGCGTTGACCCGCGCGCTCGGGGGGCGCTCGCCCCAATTCGGGTTCCGGGTCGTGGGCGTCAATCCGGCCGCAATCGAGACCGACCGGGTGTACTGGTACATGCGCGCCCGCGCAGAAAGGACGCTCGGCAACGCCGAACGCTGGCCCGAGCTTCTGGGCGATCTGCCCTTCGGGCGGATGGGGGCGCCGAAGGACATCGGCGCCATGGTCGCCTTCCTGGCCTCCGACCGGGCATCCTACATCAGCGGCTGCATCATGAGCGTCGACGGGGGCCGGGCGGCGCGGCCTTGACGCTGGCAAGCGCGCCCTTCTAGACTTTGGAAAACGCGCCGGAAACCGGGAACGTGCCGTTGCCGCAAACTCGGATCCCGCAAATTGGCCCTAGGGCATTCAGGGCCATCGTCAAAAGGGAGGAAATGATGACGAAGCAATCGCAGTCGAAGCGGGCGATCGACCGTCGCACGGCCTTGAAGGCGGTGGGCGGCGCGGGCGCCGTTCTCGCCGGCGCCACCGCGACCGGGCGGGTCAACCGGGCGTTCGGTCAGGAGAAGACGATCCAGTTCTGGTCGTCGCAGACCTCGCCCGAGCAGCTCAAGGCCTACGAGCAATACGTCGCGTCCTTCGAGGCCGCCCATCCGGGCCTCAAGGTCAACGTCACACTCTCCGGCGGCGCCGACAACTGGGCCAAACTGACGGCCGCCTTTGGATCGGGCGATGTCCCCGACCTCGTCGCGCACCTCTTGGGCTACAACGTGATTTCGCTTTTCGGCCAGGGCCTGCTCCAGTCCATGGACGACGTCGTCAATACCGTCGGCGAGAGCGACTTTCAACAGAACGCGCGCGACATCTACAAGATCGACGGCACGTACTATTCGGCCGGCTGCATTACCAACAACTCGCTCTCGGTTCTGTGGTATCGCACCGATTTGTTGGAAGAGGCGGGGTTCAGCAAGGCGCCCGTAACCTGGGACGAGATGATCGACGTCGCCAAGAAGACGAAAAAGGGCCGCGTCTCGGGCATGTCGCTTCCCTACGGAAAGAGCGGAATGGCCAACCGCATGGTCGATATCACGGTGCACCAGGCCGGCGGCTGGATCGTCGATCCCGACCTCGAGCCCGCCTTCAACTCGCAGGCGACGGTGGACGCGCTGGAATTCCTCAAGGAAGTCCGCGAATACTGCCCATCGGGCGCGGATGGCTATTCCTACGGCGAAACCCTCAACGCCTTCGTCATCGGCCGGGCGGCGATGACCATGTACACCGGCCGAACGCTGGTCAACGTGGCGAACAAGAACCCGCCGATCGCCGACAAGTTCACGGCGGCGCCGTTCCCCTACATGAAGGGCGGGCGCCCGTATTGGATCTGCGCCTTCGATTCGCTCTTCATTCCCAAGGGGGCGAAAAACACCGCCGAAGCGAAACTCTTCGCCGCGTGGCTGTTCAACAAGAAGGACTACATCCACTTCCTCCACGCGACGCCGGGGCACTTGCTGCCGACCCTCAACTCGATCGCCAAGTCGGATGAATACAACGACCACGAGCTGTTGAAGCGGTACAAGCCCGAGGTCGCGACCATGGTGGAAACCACGTCCAAGGCATTCAACTTCCTCAAGCCCTCGGACGAGCATCCCTACATGCTCAAGGGCGGCGAGATCTATGGCAGCAACGTGCTCGCCGAATCCCTGCAACGCGTGGTCGTGAACGGGGAATCGCCAAAGGCGGTCGCCGCATTGGGCCACGACAAGATCGCGGCCATCCTGAAGGGGTAGTGTCTGGTTTGCGGCTGCCCCGCCGGGGGTTTCCCGGTGCGGCCGTTGCAGCGTTCGCGAACCCAAGGCCATGAACGACCGCACCTCACGCGGGGCGCCGGGCGTCGAGGCAGGCGTCAAGGCCCCGCGGCTGTCGCTCGAGACCAAGGACAAGCTGCTCGGGCTGGGTTTGATCGCGCCTTCGGTCGGACTGTTCCTGGCGCTGATCGCCTATCCGTTCGTTCAGTCCATCTTCCTGAGCTTCACCGAAACCCACACCATTGCGCAGGTCAGCCGGTTCGTCGGTTTCGAGAACTACTCGCGCCTGCTCGCCGACGACGACTTTTGGACCTCGCTCAAGAACAACTTCATCTGGACGTTCTTCGTGATGACGCTGCAGGTGGCGCTGGGGATCGTCATCGCAGTGATGCTGCACCAGTCGGGAATCCTGTTCCGCGCGATCGCCCGCGGTCTGGTTCTCGCCCCCTATCTGATTCCGACCGTGGTGACCGTTCTCGTCTGGAAGTGGCTGTTCAACGACCTCTACGGCATCTTCAACAACCTGTTGCTGGAATACGAGCTCGTCGACGACGCGATCAACTGGCTCGGCGCCATGCCCAACGCGATGATCAGCATCATCCTGGTGGGCGGATGGAAGTACTTTCCCTTCGTCGTCATCGCCGTGCTCGCGCGCCTGCAAACGATCCCCGAGCCGCTTTACGAAGCCGCCAAGATGGACGGCGCCGGACCCTGGGCGCGGTTCTGCGACATCACCCTTCCGCAGCTTCGGGGCGTGCTTGTGATCGTTATCCTGTTGCGCTCGATTTGGGACTTCAAGGAGTTCGACCTGATCTACCTGATGACCGGCGGCGGCCCGGTGATCGGGACCCAGACCCTGTCGCTTTTGGTGTTCAAAGAGGCGTTTCCGCTGCTTCACATGGGCCGCGCGGCGGCGGTCGCGATGCTCATGCTGGTGATCATGCTGGGGTTCATGTTCCTGTACTTCAAGACCTACGGCCGCGAACGGGTGGAGGACGCGTGATGTCGTCGGCGCGGCTCATGGCGGACATATGGTTCGGGTACGTGAAGCGGGCGGCGTACAACCTGATCGTCTGGGTCGTCGTGCTCGCCGTGATCTTTCCGCTTCTGTGGATGATCACGTCTTCGTTCAAGCCCGAGCACGAGCTGTTCGGAATCGATTTCCTGCCCATCGATCCGACGCTCAAGAACTACCGCTACGTGTTATTCGACACGCCGTTCCTCGTCTTCTTCCGCAACAGCGCCATCGTCGCCGCCGCCAGCACCATCCTGGTGGTCGTCGTGGCGACCTTCGGGGCCTATAGCTTGGTTCGCTTCAATTACCGCGGCCGGCGGGTGATGGCGCAGATGATCCTGTTCACGTATTTGCTGCCGTCCGTGGTGCTGTTGCTGCCGCTCTATATGATTTTGTCGCGGCTCGGGCTCGTGAATTCGCTGTTCGGCCTGGTCATCGTGTACGTGACCTTCGGGCTGCCGTTTTGCCTCTGGCTGCTGCGCTCGTTCATCGCCTCGATCCCGGCGGACCTCGAGTCCGCGGCCATGGTCGACGGGGCGTCGCGCATGCGCGCCTTCTTCGACGTGATTCTGCCCCAAGCGGTGCCCGGCATCATCGCCACCGCGATCTTCAAGTTCATCTTGTCGTGGAACGAGTATCTCTACGCGCTGGTGCTGATCAACGACCAGGACAAGCTGACCCTTCCGCCGGGCGTTATTCTGATGTTTACCAACACCACGAACATCGACTGGTCGGCGCTCATGGCGGCCTCGACGATGATGGCGCTTCCGGTTCTGGTCGGATTTTCCCTTCTCCAGAAGCACCTTCAAAAAGGGTTCGGCGCCGGCGCGGTCAAGGGCTGAGCTGCCGGCGCCGGCGCGTCACGAGGCCGTCTCGAGCTCCCGACTCGCCGAGTGGTCGGCCTTTGTGGCGGCGAGGCGGTTCTTATAGAACCGGCCCTCTTTCATGATCGCCGAGAGGTGCGCGCCTTCGTCCTGGAAAAGGCCCAAGTCTTGAAGCGGGTTGCCGTCGACGACGATCAGATCGGCATAGGCGCCCGGCCGGATGACGCCGATCTCACCTTCCATGCGTACGACTTCCGCCGCCACAACGGTGGCGCTCCGGATGATCTCGTCTGCGCCAAGCACCTCGGCGCGGACCAGGAACTCCTGGGTCTCGTACTCCTCGCCGCTGCGGAAGCAGTCGGTGCCGAAGGCCATCTTGACACCCGCCTTCTTGGCGATCCCGAGCGAGTCGGTGCCGCTCGAAAGTACGTAGTGGATCTTCTCCGTCTCGAATTCGGACAGGTTCATCGACGGCCCGCGCTCGGCCAGCGCCCGGTAGGTCACCAGGGTCGGCACCAGATACGTCCCCGCCTTCGCCATCATCGCCGCGGTCTCGGGCGTCAGGAAGTTGCCGTGCTCGATGGTCCGCACCCCGGCCTCGACGCAGCGGCGGATCGCGGCGTCGGGATAGACGTGCGCCAACGCGTAGATGTGTGAGCGACGGCACTCGTCGACGATCACCTTCATCTCCTCCATCGAATACTGGATCTGATCGACCGGATCCGACGCCGAGGCGATGCCGCCGCTGGCCGAGAACTTGATCGCGTCGGCGCCCAGGCGGATCTCGTCGCGCACCGCCTTGCGCACCTCGTCGACGCCGTCGGCAATCCGCCCGCCCCCCGAAAGGTGAACGCAGGCGCAGGGCTCGCACAGATCGAACCGCGAGCGGCCGTCGCCGTGACCGCCGGTCATGGTCAGGGACTTGCCGGAAACGAACAGGCGTGGGCCGATGAACAAACCCTGCTCGACCGCCTGCTTGTGGCCGAGGTCGGCGCCGCCGGTATCGCGCGCGGTCGTAAAACCGCGCATCAGCATGCCTTTGAGCACGTCACCCGCGGTCGCAGTCTGAAGCGACGGAAGCATCTGTGGGTACGCCGCCGGCCCCAGGCGGCCGCGGTTGTGAATGTGAAGGTGGCAGTCGATCAGCCCTGGCATGAGCGTCCGCCCGCCGCAGTCGACCGATTCGGCTTTAGGCGCCTTTATGGCGCCCTTCTTCACCGCCGCGATCCGGTCATCCTTGACCAGGAGCTGATGACCGGACTTGAGCATCCCTTCGTGCACGTCCAAAACTTCGAAGTTCTTGAACAGGATCTCTGCCATGACCTTCTACCGCCTGCCCTTTCGGGTCGCGAAAACTCGCGGACGCCTCTCGATTCGCCCACGTCGCGCTCTATGCGCGTAGAATACCGACCGACGGTATTGGCGCAAGCGGCGCGCTTGGGGCGCCGCGGATCGTTCCTAAAGGATCGTGGCGATGCCGGAACACAGCTCGTATCCCCCGCGCGCCGCCGCGGGCACGATATTTTAACGGATCAATATTTTCACGGATCAATCGGCGGGTTACACTGCCCGTCTCTTGCGGGCGCGGCTCGCGGAGAAGAGCGATGAAATCGGCGGTGAAGGAAATCCTGGTCCTGACGACGGTCCTGGTGCCGGGGGTCTTCGCGCCGCATTACGTTGGGGTCTTCGCGTGGCTTTCCGTCCGCCACGAGGAATTGCGCACGCCGCCCCGCTCGCGCCGCAGGGCGAGGCCCGGGCGGCCGAGTCAGGGACCGTCGGCCACGAGGGACGGGCCCGACGAGGAGCCCGAACCGCAGGAAACCCTCGACGAGGTTAGCCGCCGCAAGCTTTTTGCGGCGATTTTCCTGATCCACGGGCGGAAGGCAATGGAGCAATGACGGTTTGGGCAAGCAAGGGCCTGGGCCTCCGCGTCTGGGGAGCGATCATGTTGGGTCTTTCCTGGGAGGGCCGATCTTCGATCAGGTTGCGATCGCGGCGGAGGGATTACCCAAGCCCGAAGGACGTGTGATTTTGCGGGTTTTTGGAAAGATCGATAACACCAATGCAACGATCGATCGCAAACCTGCGGCGACGTTTGACCGTACGATGCTGGAGAATTTGACGCAGGTCAGCATTCGCACCCACACGCCGTGGACCGATGGCGTTGTCACCTACGAGGGGCCGCTGCTTCGCGATCTCCTTGCGCGTATCGGCGCCCATGGAGAGATTCTCAGCGCCATCGCGATAAACGATTACGTTATCGATGTCCCTGCCGATGACGCCGAGAGCTATCGGGTCATCGTGGCCCTGAAGATGAATGGTAAGTATATGACTGTCCGGACGAAAGGGCCGCTGTGGATCATTTATCCCTGGGACGAGCAAGATGAGTTGCAGACCGAGACTTTCTATAGTCGATCGATCTGGCAACTGAAGGAGATTGAAGTTAAATGAATAAAATGCGTCGTTATTCGGCTTACATTATTTTGGTTATACCGCTTATGCACTTTGTTCCGGCGCAACCAACATGTTGTAGGTGACAGGTTTTGCGCGGATGGCGATGGCGAACAGGGAGCGGAAGGTGGCGTGCCGCGTTCTGCGTCGGTTGAAGCGGAAGACGAACTCGTCGAGAT
>JAKZXM010000218.1:0-10221 GCA_047514975.1 Rhodospirillales bacterium | reverse complement strand
GTTCAACGCGTCGGCGTGCTTGGGGTCATCGCGGACCACGTCTTCGAGGATCGCGACGGCGCGTTTGTAGTCCTTTGCCTGGACCGCCTTCTCGGCGGTCGCGTAGCGGCTGTCCTTGGCACTCGCCGAGGGACTCGACGGCCCGTCGCTGCCTCCGACCGCGTAGACGGCCGCCGGCGCAAGCATCAGGGCGGCGGCGATCGCGGCCGCGGCGAGGCGCGTGTTGAAATCGAACACCATGACTCCTCCAATCGCGCGGTGATCGCGGGAATACAACCTTGCGAGAAATCTTATTCCCGCGGACCCGGCTTGCCTAGGGCGCGCGCGATCCGATCGCGTCACAATTGGGTGACTCGTGCGTTAGCGACCGGCGCCCGGCGTGACGGCTATCCGGTCCTTGGCCGAGCTGATAGGCTCGGCGCCATGTGGTCGATCACGCGTCGCGATCACCCGCAATTCGGTACGAAGGGCCATCGCCGGACGAGGATCGGGAGTCCCGCATGAGCCCGCCGTCGGGCGCGGCGTGGGCCTATCGGACGCTGGCGTGGCCGTTCCTGCGCCTTCTCGATCCGGAAATCGCCCACGGCGCGGCCATCCGGGCGTTGCAGTGGGGCTTGGTGCCGCGGCCGAGGCCGCGCGCCCACGGCGTTCTCGGGTGCACGCTTTGGGGATTGGAATTCGAATCGCCGGTGGGCCTTGCCGCGGGGTTCGACAAGGACGCCTTGGTGGTCGACGCCATGCTCGCCCAGGGCTTCGGGTTCGTCGAGGTGGGAACCGTTACCCCCAGGCCCCAGACCGGAAACCCGCGGCCACGGGTGTTTCGCCTGACCCGGGACCGGGCCGCGATCAATCGCCTCGGGTTCAACAGCACGGGCTCGCAGGCGGTGGCCGCGCGGCTGGGCGCGCGAAGGCGCGCCGGCATTGTCGGCGTCAACATCGGCCCGAACGCCGAGACCGCGGATGCCGTCGCCGATTACCGGTCGGGCGCGCGGTGCTTCGCACACCTTGCCGACTACCTGGCGATCAACGTCTCGTCGCCGAATACGCCGGGTTTGAGAGCCCTGCAGACGCGCGACGCGCTTGCGGAGCTGTTGGGCGCGGTTCGGGACGCGCTCGCGCGCGAGGCCACGGCGGGCGCGCCGCCCTTGGTGCTCAAGATCGCACCGGATCTGGACGCCCAAGGGCTGGACGACGTCGCCCATGTCGCGCTGGCCCAAGGCGTCGATGGAATCATCGCCACCAATACGACCCTCGCGCGCCCCGATTCGCTAATCGCGCAGCGCCGCGACGAGGCGGGCGGCTTGAGCGGGCGCCCGCTGTTCGATCTTTCGACGGCCGTCCTCGGGGGCCTGTACCGGCGGACCGGCGGGAAGGTTCCCTTGATCGGCGTCGGCGGCATCGAGACGGGCCGCGACGCCTACCTGAAGATCCGGGCTGGCGCGTCGCTGGTCCAGCTTTACACAGCGTTGATCTATCACGGACCCGGCCTGGCGGCGTCCATTACCGACGAACTGGCGGCCCTCGTGGCGGCGGACGGCTTCGCGAACGTGGCGGATGCCGTCGGCGCCGATCACCGGATTTGAGATCGCCGCCGCCGGGGCGTGGCCTAGCTCTTGCGCTCGTCCCCGGACCCGAAGCGCGTCTCGAGGATGCGGAAGAAGACGGGCGCGAGAAGCATGATCGCCGACAGGCGGATCAGATGGTGGGTGGAGACGAAGGCCGTGTCGATTCCGAGCGCCAAGCTGATCAGCGCCATCTCGGCGAGCCCGCCCGGGGCGAAGGCGAGCAGCAGGGCGGCAAACGACAACCCCGTTGCGTGGGATAGCGCGCCCGCGGCGACCGCGGCGGCCGACATCATCACGATCGCCATCACCGCCCCGATGGCCATCAGGCTCGAGGCGTCGCGGATGCTGACACCCGTGAACCGGCAGCCCATGCTGGTTCCGATGAGCACTTGGGCAATGGCGACGAGAATTCCGGGTGGACTCGCGTCCGTCAGCCCCGTTATGTGGGCGGCGGCGCTGAGCAGCATGGGCCCGATCAGAAACGGGGCCGGCACCCGGGCGAGATTGGCGAGCCAGAAGCCGAGGACCGCCGAGACGCCGAGCACAAGGGCGTCGTCGAGGCCGATGGCGTTCGCGGCGGGCCCGGGCACGGCGAAGCCCGCCGGCTCATAGCCCTGGAACAGCCGGAACCAGAACGGAATCGTGATCACGGTCAACAGCGCGCGGGTGTTGTGGATCAGGGAAATGGTGCGCGCATCGCCTCCCATGGCGGTACCGACCGTATACATGGCGACGTTGCCGCCGGGCACGGACGAGAAATAGGCGCTCGCCGCGTCGAATCCGAGGCGGCGGCGCAGGAGCGTGGAGAACGCGCCCGCCATCAAGACGGCGTACAGCAAAAGCGCGGTGACGCTGGGCCACCATGCGACCAGGTCGGCGAGCGTTTCGGGCGTGAAGGCGCTTCCGAGCATCACACCCAGGATCGGGACCACGACCGCGTTCGAACGCCGGGGCAGGTGGAGCGGCGCGCCGGCAAGGGCGGCGGCCGTGGTCACCGCCGACGCGCCGATCATCCACGGAAGCGGCGCGCGAAAATAGGCGAACAACGCGCCGCCGCCGGCCCCCAGTCCCACGGCCAAAACGACGCGCCAGGCGCGCGCGCGCGTCAGCGACGGCAGAACCGGCAACGGTGCGTTCCCCCCGTCACGGCAGGTATTGTTCGTTGATGATCCGCTGTTCCAGGTTGTGCTCGGGAGCGAACAGCAGGACCGGAGTCACCGCGGCATCCTCGCGCACCACGACGCGGGCGACGTCCCGGACCTCGGTGAAATCGGCGACGGCGCTCACCGAGCGCTCGCCCGGCTCAATCACGTTGAACGTGACCACCGCGGTGTGGGGCAGCAAGGCGCCGCGCCAGCGGCGGGGGCGGAACGCGCTGATGGGCGTCAGCGCGAGCACGCCTGCGCCGATCGGAATAATGGGGCCGTAGGCCGACAGATTGTAGGCGGTGCTGCCGGCGGGCGTGGACACCAGGACCCCGTCGCAGATCATCTCCTGGATCCGGACGAGGCCGTCTTCCCTGATTCGCAACTTGGCGGCAAGCCGCGTCTGGCGGAAAAGCGAGACCTCGTTGATCGCCAGCGCCTGGCGCGTCATTCCGTGAATGTCGGTCGCGGTCATGCGGAGCGGACGAAGCCGGATGGGCTCGGCCCGCGCGAGCCGGTCGAGAACGGCGTCCTCGGAAAAGACGTTCATGAGGAATCCGATTGATCCCCGATTCATGCCGTAGATGGGAATCCCGCGGCGCATGTACTTGTGCAGGGTCTGAAGCAGGAATCCGTCGCCGCCGATGGCGACGATCAGGTCGGCCTTGGTGGGCGCGATACTTGGATAGCGGGCCTTCAGGCGCTCGCCGGCTTCGCGAGCCTCTTTTTGCGGAGACGCGACGAACGCGACGGTCTTGAACTTCATCTTCGGTTCCGCCGGTGGGATCACCCGCCATCGGGCGCGCGTGAGTATAGCGAAGGCCCCGGCGGGCGCTACCCGGGGCGGTCGCGGGTCTCGGGCGGGGGGACCCCGGGGTGGCGGTAAATGTGCCAGAGCAGCCGCGCGGCCGCGCTCCGGTACGGTCGCCAGCCCTCGGCGATCTCGATCATGCGCGTCCGGTGGGGCCGCTCGTTCAGACCCTTCAGCGCCTGGACCGCGCGCTGCACGGCCAGATCGTCGGCCGGCCATACGTCCGGCCGTCCGAGGGCGGACAGGAGGTAGATGTGCGCCGTCCATGGGCCGACGCCGCCCGCCCGAACGAGATGTTCGATCGCGCGGGCGTCGTCCATGGCCGCCACCGCGTCTAAGTCGATTCGCCCGTCGATGACGTCGGCGGCGAGCGCGAGAAGGGTGCGCGTCTTCTGGCGGCTGAGGCCCACCGCGGCGAGGGATGCGGGCGTCCGGCGCAGCAGCTGGCGCGGCGTCAGCGGGCGGACCAGCGATTCGATCCGGCCGATGATGGCGCGCGCGGACGCGCCCGAAAGCTGCTGCGCCACGACGATGCGTGCGAGGCCCGCGAACCCCGGCGGTTGACGCCGCACGCGGGGAAGCCCGAATTCGGCATAGGCGCGCGCGAGATCGGCATCCCTGCGCCCAAGGACTTCAAGGGCGGGGGCGAGCGAGGTGTCGGGGCGCGGTGTCGCGGCGACGGGAGCAGGCGTCCGCATGGGCGTACCGGCCAGCAGCCTCAGCGCGCGTGAAAGAGAATCCGGTTTTCGATGAGGCCCCTCGAAAAGCACTCGGGCGCGCCGGCGCGGTCGTCGGCAAGCGGATCGTCGGTGCTGAAGGTGAAGGTGGCGCTGTTGTTTGCCGAAACGCGCCCCTCGAGATCCGAGTACTCGAGGAAGATGCGCCAGATGAAGAGCGCGCGCACGGTGACCGCGGTCAACTCGCGCACTTCTTCGACGGTGATGTAGGCGCGGCCCTCCAGCAAAGAAATCCGTGTGACGTTGTAGGTGTCGCCCTCGGAATCCCGGGAAAGGTAGTAAGTCGAATCGGCGGTCGGGTAGTCGAAATGCTGCGGGCCGTGGTCGCCGGCGAAGATCCGCGTCGTGCGGCCGCAGTCGATCAGGTTTGTCGGATCGGTCGACTCGAACTTGACCTGGATGACGTGGGAGAGATCGTTCGCCTTGACTTCGCGAAAGGTGTCGGACCGAAGGTTGCGAACGATTCGGTCCCAGACCACGCCGCGGGCCTGTTCCAGCACGATTCGGTTCTCGACCTCGTATGACTCGGGTCCCTCGTACGAGACCTCGGCACCCGCGGGCGTCCACCAAAGGACGCTGGCGCCAAGCATCGCGGCGGCGGCGGTTCGCATGGACAATGGACCTCCCTCGGCGTCCACGATGCGAAAAACGCACCTACCCGGGGGCGCGCCGTCCATGGTCTTCGCGGCCCGCGCGCGGCGGCCCGTGCCGCGAAGCGGCACAGGCATTTAGCCGCCGGTGACGTTCATGTGTCGAGGTACGGAGGGACGGTTCTGGCGGTCGATTACGAAATCGTGACCGCGGGGCTTGCGCCCGATCGCGGCGGCAATGGCGGCCACCAGGCGGGCGTCGGATTCGCTTTCGCGCAGCGGCGCGCGCAGATCGGCCGAATCTTCCTGGCCGAGGCACATGTATAGCTTGCCCGTGCAGGTCAGGCGGACACGGTTGCATCCTTCGCAGAAGTTGTGGGTCAGCGGCGTGATGAAACCGATACGCTGGCCGGTCTCGGCGACTCGGACGTAGCGCGCCGGCCCGCCGGTCCGATCTTCAATGTCGACCAGCGTCCACCGCCGTCCGAGGCGCTCGCGGACCGCGGTCAAGGGAAGGAACTGATCCAGCCGTTGCGCGCCGATCTCGCCCATGGGCATCACCTCGATGAAGGTGAGGTCGAATCCCTCGGCGCCGCACCAGCTCACCAAGCCCTCGAATTCGTCGTCGTTGACGCCCTTGAGCGCCACAGTGTTGATCTTCACCCCGAGCCCGGCCGTCTTGGCGGCCTCGATCCCTTCGAGCACGCGATCCAGCCGGCCCCAGCGGGTGATCGCCCGAAACCGCTCCGGATCACGGGAATCGAGCGAGACGTTGACCCGTTTGACGCCAACGTCGGCGAGCTCGGCGGCGAAACGCGTGAGCTGGCTCGCGTTGGTGGTGAGCGTCAGCTCGTCCAGCGCGCCGGCGCCGAGATGCCGGCCGAGGGCGCGAAACAGGCTCATGATGTTGCGCCGGACCAGGGGCTCGCCGCCGGTCACCCGCAGCTTGCGAACGCCAAGGTGGACGAAGGCGCCACACAGCCGATCCAGCTCCTCGAGCGTCAGAATCTCGGCCTTCGGCAGGAACGTCATGTCTTCCGCCATGCAGTACACGCAGCGGAAATCGCACCGGTCCGTGACCGAAACCCGGAGATAGGTGACCGCGCGGCCAAAAGGATCGACTAACGAGCCTGTGCGTTCCAGGGGGAGCATGGCGGACTCGATTCCCAGGGAGCTGTCCATAACGACAGCATAACGTTGCACGCGGGTGTTTTCGACCCCAACTTTGCAGTGGGTAAATTTACCGCTTGGGGCGGTGGCAGATCGGCGATTTCGGCGGGCGAGGATTTGGGGGTGCCGATTTCGATCGACCATCTCTATTGACCCGTTATATATCTGGACGTTATATTCCGGAGCGATATGGATATGAGGTCGACGCGGAGCGATATCCGGCCCGTCGGGCGCGGATTGCGCAAGCTCGGGGAGCTTTGAGAAGATGGACGTCCGAACGTTATGCCTCGGCGTGCTCAGCCTTGGCGACGCCAGCGGCTACGAGATCAAGAAGGCGTTCGAGGCGGGTCCGTTCGCTCATTTCCACCAGGCGGGCTTCGGCTCCATCTACCCGGCGCTCGGCAGTCTCCACGCGGACGGTTGCGTGAGCTGTACCGAGGTGGCGACCGACCGGCGGCCCGCGAAGAAGGTCTACGCCATCACCGGGAAGGGGCGGACCGCGTTCCGCCAGGCGCTTACCAAATGGCCGGCGGTGGACAGGATCCGCTCGGAATTCGTGTTCATGCTGTTCTTCGCCGATCTCATGGACGAAGACCACCTGGGCGCCGTCTACGATGCCTACCTGGCCCATTACCGGCGCCTCGTCGAACAAATCCGCGGTCTCGATTCGGCGGGCATCCCGCCGGGCCGACTCTTCGCCCGCGGTTTCGGCCTCGCCTTCTACGAGGCAGCCGTCGAATACCTGGAGACGAACCGAGCGCTTCTCCTCGACGATCGAGACGCGGCGAGCGGGCGCAAGATGGGTACCGATCGATGAATCGCTCGATCCTCATCGCCGCGGCGCTCGCCTTGGGCGTTGCCGGTTGGATCATGTCGGGCCAGTTCAGCGGTTCCGAGGTGCAACCGTCCCAATCGGTGGTGAAGGCGCGCCCGACCCCGCCGGTATTCGAGGTTCAGGTGCGGACCGTGCTCGCGCGCGAGCGCACCAAGGAGATCGCGCTGTTCGCCACCACGGAGGCCGACCGGGCGGTGCGGATCCGGGCCGAGACCGCCGGCCGCGTGACGACTCTCGGCGCCGCAAAGGGGGCCCGGGTCAAGAAAGGCGACGTCATCGTCCGTTTCGCCTCGGAGGACCGCCCGGCACGCCTCGCCGAGGCGCAAGCGCGCCTCGCCCATTACACGCTTGCCTACGACGCCGCCCGAAAGCTGTCGGAAAAGGAGTTTCGCTCACGCGTACAATTGGCCGAGGCCCGCTCGCAGCTTGAAGCGGCGAACGCGGCGCTGGCCGCGATCCGCAACGATATCGAGCACACCGTGATTCGCGCGCCGTTCGACGGCATTCTTGAGGATCTGGCGGTCGAGATCGGCGATTATCTAGAGGTCGGCGATGAGGTCGCCCGGATCGTCGATCTCGACCCCGTCCTCATCGTCGCCGAGGTCTCCGAACGCGAGGTCGGCTTCGTGAAAGTGGGGGCGCCGGCGCGCGCGCGGCTGGTCACCGGACAAGTGCTCGCCGGAACGGTTCGGTTCGTCTCGCGGGTGGGGACGGCGCCGACCCGGACGTTTCGCGTCGAGGTGGCGGCGGAAAACCCGGTGCTCGAGACCAGCGAAGGTCTGACGGCCGAGTTGTGGCTCACAACGGGCCGGGTGCGCGCGCACCGGGTCTCGCCCGCCGTGCTGACGCTTTCCGAAGACGGCGTTCTCGGGATCAAGATCGTGGGACCCGCCGACAGGATCGTCTTCCACCCGGTCGACATCGTCGCCGACACCCCGGACGGCGTCTGGCTGGCCGGTCTTCCCGAACGCATCGACGTGGTGACCGTGGGACACGAATTCGTCCGCGCCGGCCAAATCGTCAGGCCACGATTCGAAGATGCGTCCCCGCCCGGGGCCGAAAGCGGCGGCGATGGCGCGCTCGGGCCGCCCGAGGGGCGCGGGGCGGCATCGTGAATTTCGTAATCGATTCGGCGTTGGCCCGCTCGCGAACGATCCTCGCCACGCTTTTGCTCGTCCTTGTCAGCGGGACCGTGGCCTACGTGGAGATTCCCAAGGAATCGGATCCCGACATCAGCATCCCCATCATCTACGTGCGCCTGAGCTTCGACGGCATCTCGCCCGAAGATTCCGAACGGCTCTTGATCCGGCCCATGGAAGCAGAGTTGCGGGTGATCGAAGGCCTCAAGGAGATGCGCTCGTCGGCCTACGAAGGCGGCGCAAGCGTCGTCCTCGAGTTCGAGGCGGGGTTCGACGCCGACGCCGCCATGGACGAAGTGCGCGAACAAGTCGACCTCGCGAAGCCCGAGCTTCCGGATGGCGCCGACGAACCGACGGTGCACGAGGTCAACTTGAGCCTGTTCCCGGTCCTCGTTGTGATCCTCTCGGGCGACGTCCCGGAACGGACGCTCTTGCGGCTCGCGCGCGAGCTCCGGGACGCGGTCGAGGGAATCTCCAGCGTTCTCGCGGCCGAGATCGCGGGCGATCGCGAGGATCTGGTGGAAGTGATCGTCGATCCGGTCCGAATCGAGAGCTACGGTCTTTCCGCCGACGAGGCCATCGCCGCGGCCCGCAACAGCAACTTGGTGGTCGCGGCGGGAACCCAGGATACCGGCCGGGGCCGGTTCTCGATCAAGGTCCCGGGGCTGTTTGAGGCGGTCGAGGACATCTTGGACATGCCGCTCGTGGTTCGCGGCGACGCCGTCGTCACCGTCCGCGACATCGCCGAGGTGCGAAGCGCGTTCGTGGACGCCAAAGGGTTCGCGCGCGCCGAGGGCCGCCCGGCCGTGGCGCTCGAGGTCTCGAAGCGCGCGGGTGAGAACATCATCGGCACCATCGCGCGCGTCCGCGCCGTCGTCGAGGCCGAACGCGCCGCCTGGCCGGATTTGCTGCGCCAAGCGGTGGCCGTGAGCTATTCCCAGGATAAATCCGACGACATCCGCATGATGCTGGGCGATCTCAGGAACAACGTGATCAGCGCCGTGCTGCTGGTGATGATCGTGGTCGTCGCGGCGCTCGGCTGGCGCACCGGCGCCTTGGTGGGCATCGCCATCCCCGGCTCGTTCCTGACCGGAATCCTGGTGCTGGCGGCGCTCGGGCTGACGATCAACATCGTCGTCCTGTTTTCCCTGATCCTCGCCGTCGGGATGCTGGTGGACGGCGCGATCGTGGTGACCGAGTACGCCGACCGCAAGATGTGCGAAGGCGAGCCCCGGGCCACCGCCTACGCGCTGGCCGCCAAACGCATGGCCTGGCCCATCACGGCGTCGACGGCGACGACCTTGGCCGCGTTCATGCCGTTGCTGTTCTGGCCCGGCGTCGTCGGCGAGTTCATGAAGTTCCTGCCCGTCACCTTGCTCGCGACGTTGAGCGCCTCGCTCCTGATGGCGCTCATCTTCATTCCCACCTTGGGCGCGCAGATCGGGCGACCGGGAACCACGGATCCGAACTCCATGCGGGCGCTCGCCGTGGCCGAGAGCGGCGCGCTTGGCGATCTCGGCGGCGCAACGGGCGCCTATGTGCGCGGGCTTGGCTTCTTGCTGCGCCATCCGGCCAAGGTCATGACATTCGCCTTCGCGTTGCTCGTCGGGGTCCAGTGGTTCTACGCCGCCCACGGCAACGGCATCGAGTTCTTCCCCGACGTGGAACCCGACTTCGCCAAGATTCAGGTTCGCGCGCGCGGCAACCTCTCGGTTCTCGAGAAGGACCGGATCATGCGCGATGTCGAGCGGCGCGTGCTCGAGGTATCGGGGTTCGACAGCGTTTATGCGCGGACCGGCGCGCCCGAGACCTCGGAGGAGGCCGAGGACATCATCGGCACCATCTCCTTGGAGCTCGCCGACTGGCGCTCGCGTCGGCCGGCGCGCGAGATCATCGCCGAGATCAAGGACCGCACCGCCACGCTTGCCGGCATCTACGTGGACGTGCGCAAGCAGGAAGGGGGCCCACCCGTTGGCAAACCGATCCAGATCGAGCTCGGTTCGCGGTATCCGGATCTTTTGCCTGCGGCGGTGGAGACCGTATTGGCGGGACTGGCGGGGATCGACGGTCTCCTCAACGTCGAGGACTCGCGCCCGCTTCCGGGAATCGATTGGGAAATGAGGGTGGATCGCGCACAGGCCGCGAAGTTCGGCGCCGATGTCAACGGCATCGGCCACGCCGTGCGCCTGGTGACCACCGGCATCAAGCTCGGCGAGTACCGTCCCGAAT
>JAKZXM010000217.1:0-3353 GCA_047514975.1 Rhodospirillales bacterium | reverse complement strand
AGATTGAACAGCATCAGTAGATGCAGACCGCCGGTGGACCCCGTGGCGACGCGGACGTCGCGCCAAGTGACCTCGAGTGCCGGGCTGAAGTCGGCTTCGAAGGCGGCCAGGTCCTCGGGTGCGAGCAGGCCGCCGTTTTCCTTGTGATAGGCGATAATCTGGGCCGCCACGTCGCCTTCGTAGAAGGCGTCGCGCACGCCCTTGAGCCCGGCTTCGCGCCCGCCCTTGGCTTGGGCCCGTTCTTCCGCGATCAGGTAGTCGAACGTGCGCCCCAGGTCGGCCTGGACGAAACGGTCGCCGGCTTCGGGCGGCTTGCCGCCCGGCATGGCGACGGCGACGCTCGAAGGGGGCACGATGTCCTTGCGCTCGGCGATGTGGCGCGCCATCAGCGCGTACATGGGGAAGCCGTCGCGCGCGAACCGCGCCGCAGAATGGGCCACGTCTGCGAAGGACATGGTTCCGAAGCGCGAGAGCGCGGCGACCAGCGAGCCCAGCGCCCCGGGGACGATGGCCTCTTCGAAGCCGACCGGAATCCGCCCGCCGTGCTTTTCCTGGAAATAGGCGCACGACGCGGCTTGCGGCCAGAAGCCGATGCCGCTGCACGCCAGCGTCTCGCCGGTCTCGGCCATGCGGAAGACCATCGGCGCGATGCCCGCGATCCCGGTCATCTGGCTCTCGACGACGCAGGTCACGAGTGAGGCCGCGACGCCGGCATCCATCGCGTTGCCGCCGGCCTCGAGGATCTGGAGACCGGCCTGGGCCGAGAGCTGGTGGCCGGCCGCGACCGCGTGCCTAAGCCCGTTGGCATTCGGCCGCCACGGCTGGTGGCCCGGCGGCGGTATCCGCATGACGACGTCCTCCCCAGGGACGGGTGCGAAGGCCCTTGGCGCTGGCTCTTGCCACGGCTTTATACCTTGACAGCCGCGAGGCCGCGAAGATTAAATCGCCGCCACCAACGAAGCACCGGATCGCCGCGGCCATGCGGCGCAACCGGTAAAGGGCGCGCGTTCGGAATCGGACGTCGCCGCCATCGCCCCGCCAAGAGGGCGACCACGTGCTCAGTGGTGCCGGCGATCAACCGTCGGCGTCGCAACCGCAACCCTGGGAGTCCCTGACATGAAGCGTCTAATCCCCTGCGCCCTTGGCGCCCTCGCGCTCGGCTGGAGCGCGGCCGCGCTTTCCGACGAGCTCGTCATCGGCGTTCGTACCGAGCCCCAGTCGATCGACCCGCATTGGAACTCGCTTTCCGGCGACAAACAGGTCGAGCAGCACTACTTCCAGCGGCTCGTCCACATGAACGAGTTTTCGCAGCCGACCCCACAGCTCGCGGTCTCGGTCGAGCCCATCGCGGATGACACCTGGGAATTGAAGCTCCGTCAGGGCGTCAAGTGGCACGACGGCGCCGACTTCGACGCCGACGACGTGATCTTCACGTACAAGCGTCTGATCGACAAAGTACCCGGTGCGCCATCGGCGCCGTTCCACGCGATCGGGCGCGGCAACAAGCAATTCAAGAAGGTCGACGCCTACACGGTTCACGTCACCACGGACGGTCCCTATCCGACGCTCCGTCCCGACATGGGCGGGTTCGCGATCCTGGCCGAGCACGCGGCCAAGGGCGCCGAGCCGTCGGTCGATTTCAACAGCGGCAAGGCCGCGATCGGCACCGGGCCGTACAAGTTCGTCGAGTTCAAGTCGGGCGACCGCACGGTGATCGAGAAGAACCCCAACTACTGGGGCGACGCGAAAACCTGGGCGCCGAAATGGGACAAGATCACCTTCAAGCCGATCACCGAGGGCTCGTCGCGGCTCGCGGCAGTTCTCGCCGGCGACGTGGACGTGGTCGACTATCTTCCGACCGCCGACATCGCGCGGTTGAAAAAAGATGGCAAGATCGTGGTCGCCGAGGGCTCGTCGGACCGCGTCATCTACTTCCGCATGCACCGCCGCGACGTCGAGCCGTACGTGACGACCAACGACGACAAGCCCATGTTCCCGAACCCGCTACTGGATTGGCGGGTGCGCCGGGCGATGTCGCTCGCCATCAACCGCGACGCGATTCGCGACCGCGTCATGGGCGGTGCTTCGATCCCGACGGGCAACGTCGTGCCCAAGGGCTTCTTCGGCCACCACGAAGGCATCGAGCCCGATCCGTACGATCCGGAAGAATCAAAGAAGCTGCTGGCCTCCGCAGGCTACCCGGACGGCTTCAAGATCACGCTGCACGGACCCAACGACCGTTACATCAACGACGCCAAGATCGCCGAGACGGTCGCCCAGATGTGGACCCGCGTCGGCATCAAGACGGCGGTGTCGACCAGGCCGCGTAACATCTTCTTCACCAAGCAGCGCAGCGGCGGCCCCAACAGCCAACCTTATTTCCAGATGCCGAGCTATTCGGTGACGCTGGTCGGTTGGGGCACCGGTACGGGCGAGGCCCTCTACTCGTTGGACGGCCTGGTACGCACGTACAACGACATGGCGGGTCACGGCTACTCCAACTCTGGCCGGTACTCGAATCTTCGGGTCGACGTGCTGATCGCCATGGCCGAGAAGGAGCTCGACGACGAGAAGCGTCTCGTCCATCTCCGCGAGGCGACCGAGATCGCGCTGCGCGACTACGCGGTGATCCCGATCCACTTCCAGGTCAACTTCTGGGGCCTGCGCAAGGGCCTCAAAATGACGCCGCAGACCAACGAGCGGACCTACGGCTGGAACATCCACAAGGCCGGCTAGGCCTTCGCGATCGCATCCCGGCGATCGCTGCGCGGGGCGTCCCCACCCGATCGGGCAAGGGGCGCCCCGTCCGCTTAACCGTTGCTCCTTGGGCCGTTCGACGCGACGGCCCGTGAGGCGTTGACGTGACCGCATTCATCCTCCGCCGTCTGATCCAGTCGGTGATCGTCATCTGGGTGATGACGTTGATCGTCTTCTTCGGGGTCAACGTCATTGGCGATCCCGTCGACATGTATGCGTCGGACCTGTGCAACCAGGCCTGCCGGCAGCGGATCGTCGAATCCCTGGGCCTCGACCGCCCGATCTTCGAGCAATACCTGGTGTTCCTGGGTAGCGCATTGAAGGGTGAGCTCGGAAACTCTTTCCGCCTGGGCCAGCCGTCGCTGGAAGCGATCCTGGCGCGGCTGCCGGCGACCATCGAGCTCGCCATCTTTGCCATGCTGCTGACCGTGACCGTCGGTATTCCGCTCGGCATGTGGGCGGGTCTCAGACCCAATTCGATCGCCGGCCGGGTTATCATGGGGGGCTCGATACTCGGCTTCAGCCTGCCGTCGTTCTGGGTCGGGCTCATGCTGATCCTGATCTTCGCGCTCCAGTTCGGCTGGCTGCCGACGACG
>JAKZXM010000216.1:0-3583 GCA_047514975.1 Rhodospirillales bacterium | reverse complement strand
ATTCGGCGCTCGACGACCGCATCGCTGTCCTGGGCGCGGTTGCGCAGCCGCGATTCGAGCTCGGCGGTCGAAGGCGGCAACACGAACACGCGGACCAGATCGTCCGGCGCGCTTTCGGAGAGCTGCTGGGTCCCCTGCCAGTCGACGTCGAACAAGACGTCGCGGCCCTCCTGAATAGCCTTCATGACGGACACCTTGGGCGTGCCGTAGCAATGATCGAAGACGCGGGCGTGCTCGAGGAAGTGTCCTTTCGCCATCATGGCGTCGAACGTCTGCTGGTCGACGAAGTCATAGTCCTTGCCGGCGACCTCGCTCAGACGCTTGGGGCGGGTCGTGACCGAGACGGACATGGTGAGTGTCGGTTCGCGCAGCAAGAGCGCACGCGAAATGGTCGTCTTCCCGGCGCCGGACGGCGACGACAACACCAGCATCAGTCCCCGTCGGCGGACCGCCGCGGCGCCGCTGGTGTGGCCGCTACTCAACGTTCTGAACCTGCTCGCGCAACTGCTCGATAACCGCCTTCAGATCCAGGCCCACGCGCGTCAGCTCCAGGTCCGACGCCTTCGAGCACAGGGTGTTCGCCTCGCGATTCAACTCCTGGCACAGGAAGTCCAGTCGCCGTCCCACCTCGCCGCCGTCGCCCAGCAACGTCCGGGCGGACTGGACGTGTCCATTCAAGCGATCGAGCTCCTCGCGCACGTCCGATCGCGTGGCCAGAAGCGCCGCTTCGTGCGCCAATTTCTCTTCCGGCAGCGCCGGCACCAGATCGCGGAGCTCCTCGAGTTGCGCGCGAAGTCGCGCCTTGATGGCGGCCGGTTGCGTCGCCGCGAGGCGCGAGGCTTCCTCGCACAACGCGCCTATCCGCTCGAGGTGGGTCTCGAGAATGGAATCGAGGTGTCCGCCTTCCGCCGCGCGCATCGCGACCAACCCTTCGAGGGCCGCTTCGAGGCCCGACAACACCGCGTCGCGCAAGGCCGATGTCCGTTCCTCGGAAACTTCCTCGGACGCCGGTTCGACGACGCCGCGAACCGCGAGCAACCCGTCGATGCTCGGCGTCCGGGCCTCGGGAATCCGCCGTCGAAGCTCGGGAAAAGCGGCGACGAGCGTGTCGAGAACTGCGTGGTTGATCCGGTAGCGGCCTTCCGGCGAATCACGCGTGATCGTCAGGGTCGCGGTCACGTTCCCCCTGCGAAGGCGCTTTGCAACGCGTTCGCGAACGGCGGGCTCGAGAGGCTCCATGCCGTTCGCGAGCCGGCAGCGAATGTCGAGGCCGCGGCCGTTGACGCTTCGGATCTCCCACGACCAGCGCGCCGCATCGAGTTCGCCCCGCGCGAGAGCGAATCCGGTCATCGATGACACGGCGGCGCGCGCGCGCGTCACGATCCGCTGTCCGAGCGTTGGCCGCGGACCTTTCGCCAGTGCGCGACGTTGCGACGATGCTCCGCGTACGTCCGCGCGAAGGCGTGGCCGCCGTCGCCGTCGGCGACGAAATAGAGCTCGCCCGTTTTCATGGGATTCATCGCCGCCCGAAGCGAGGCCCGTCCAGGGTTGCAGATGGGCGCCGGGGGCAGCCCAAGCACCACATAGGTGTTGTACGGAGAAAGCGTCGCGAGGTCGTGGCCGCCGAGGCTGCGTTCGAGCGGGCCGTCCCCCGACGTCAGCGCGTAGGCGACCGTGGGATCGGACTGTAGTTTCATGTTCCTGCGCAGCCGCCGGGCGAATACGCCGGCGATGCGCGCGCGTTCGTCCTCGCGTGCGGTTTCCTTCTCGACGAGGGATGCGAGAATCACCGCCTCGCGGGGTTCGGCCAGCGGCAACCCGGGGGCCCGGCGCGCCCACAACTCGTCCACGGTATCGGTCATGGCCGACGTCATGCGTGCGATCACGGCATCGCGCGAATCTCCAAAGGAAAAGTGGTAGGTCTCGGGCAAGAGACTGCCCTCGTCGGGAACGACGCCGACTTCGCCGAAAAGCCCCTCGGTCGCGAGAAGTTGGCGCACGACTTCCGCCACCGTAAGACCCTCGACGATCGTCAAGCGCCGGACCACGGTCCGTCCGCTCCGCAACAACCCCAGAACCCCGCGGGGGCTGATGCCCGGCGCGAACGCGTACTCGCCGGCGCGCAAGGACGAACCCTCGCCGCTCAGGCGGACCGCCGCCGTGAAGACCCTCGGCTCGGCCAGGACACCGGCCTCGCCGAGCCTGTTCGCGATCGAAACGACGCCGGCTCCGGAGGGGATGACGACCACGGTTTCGCCGGTCAACGGACCCGGCCGCACGTACTCGGTGAATCCCCACGCCAATACCGCCGCCGCGACAAATGCCGCCAGCAAGCCGGCCACGGCGATGCGGACGACGTGTCGCGCCATCGCGTCAATCCAGCGGCTTGAAAATGAGCGAGGCGTTCGTTCCGCCGAAGCCGAACGAGTTCGACAATACGGCCCGAACCTCGCGTTCCTTGGATTCGTGGGCGACGAAGTCGAGGTCACAACCGTCGGCGGGATTGTCGAGATTGAGCGTCGGGGGAACGACGCCGTGGTTCATGGCGAGGATCGCGTAGATGGCCTCGACCGCGCCGGCCGCGCCGAGAAGATGGCCGATCGCCGATTTCGTCGACGAGATCGACAACGATTTCGCGGCATCGCCGAACGTCTTTTTCACCGACGCCAGCTCGATCTCGTCTCCCGCCGGCGTCGAGGTGCCGTGCGCGTTGATGTAGTCGATGTCGTCGGGCGCGAGGCCCGCGCGTTTCATCGCCGCCCGCATGCACCGGATGGCGCCGTCCCCGCTGGCCGCGGGCGCGGTGATGTGGTGCGCGTCTCCGGACATGCCGTACCCCACGAATTCGGCGTAGATATTGGCGCCCCTCTTTTTGGCGTGCTCGAGCTCCTCAAGCACGACGACGCCGGCCCCTTCGCTGATGACGAAACCGTCGCGGTCGCGATCCCACGGGCGCGACGCCTTTTCGGGCGCGTCGTTGAACCGGGTCGAGAGCGCGCGCGCCTGCGAAAATCCGGCGATCCCGGTCCGGCAGACGGCGGCTTCCGCGCCGCCCGCAACCATCACGTCCGCGTCGTCCCACATGATGATGCGCGCGGCGTCGCCGATCGCATGCGCGCCGGTGGAACACGCGGTCACCACTGAATGATTAGGCCCCCTGAATCCGTACATGATCGAAACGTGTCCCGAGATCATGTTGATCAGGCTGGCCGGAATGAAGAATGGGCTGAGCCGGCGCACGTTCCCGTTATCGACGAGGATGGACCCCCTCGCGATTTCCGGCAGCCCCCCGATCCCGGAACCGATCGAAACGCCGGTCCTGCACAGCGGTTCCTCGTCCGTCGGCCGCCATTCGGAGTCCTCGACGGCCTGCATCGCCGCCGCCAGGCCGAAGACGATGAAAGAATCCATGCGCCGGCGATCCTTTGCCGGCACCCATTCTTCGATGTCGAATTTCCCCTCGGCCGACGAGCCGAGTGGCACCTGGCCCGCGATTTTCGACGGCAAGTCGGAGACGTCGAACGATTGAATGGCGGAGACGCCGGATTCGGCGTTCGTAAGGCGGTCCCAGTTGACCCCCACT
>JAKZXM010000215.1:0-13392 GCA_047514975.1 Rhodospirillales bacterium | reverse complement strand
CCATCGCGCCTGCGATCTTGGCGAACAGCCCGGCGTGGTCGGCGGTGTAGATGACGACCTCGGTGACGGCGCGCGCGGGCTCCACCCGGGTTTCGACGTGGAGGGGAAGCTTCCGCCGGTCGGCCTCGCGAATCAGCCTGGCGTGGTGTTCGTGCGAGTCCGCGTCGAACGTCAGCCAATAGCCGGGATATCCGCGGGCGATGAACGCCTCCACTTCGCCCGGCGGCCACGCCGCCAGCCGCTGACGCAGGGCCTCCTTGGCCCTCTCGACGCGCGTGCCGCGGCGCTCGGCGGGCGCGCCGCCGGTCATTTCCTCCATCGCCCGGAAGTAGACCTCGCGCAAGAGCGTCGCCTTCCAGGCGTTCCACACGCCGGGTCCGACGGCGCGAATGTCGGCCACCGTGAGGATGAGCAGCAGGCGCAGGCGCTCCGGCGATTGCACGGTGGCGACGAAATCGGCCACCGTCTTGTCGTCCTCGATGTCGCGCTTGAACGCGGTCAGGCTCAAGATCAGATGATTGCGGACCAGCCACGAGGCGGTCTCGCACTCCCAGTCGGTCAGCCCCATGCGCCGGGCGGTTTTGAGCGCGATCCGCGCGCCGGTGACCGAGTGATCGCCGCCCCGGCCTTTCGCCACGTCATGCAGGAGGAGGGCGAGATAGAGGGTTCGCCTCGACTGCAGCTCGTGGATCGCGGCGCTCGCGACCGGGTGGTCGTCCTTGAGCTCGCCCGTCTCGATCCGATGCACGATCCCGATCGCGCGGATGGTGTGCTCGTCGACCGTGTAGACGTGGTACATGTTGTATTGCATCTGCGCGACCACGCGGCCGAAATCCGGCAGGAACCGGCCGAGGACGCCGGCCTCGTTCAACCGCTTGAGCGCGGTTTCGGGATCCTTGTCCGACGTCAGCAACTCCATGAACAGCCGGTTCGCGTCTGCGTCGGCGCGCAGCGCGTTGTCGATAAGGTGCAGGTTCAGGCTGACGAGGCGGAGCGCCCGCGGGTGGATATCGAGCGAATGGCGCTGCGCCTCGTGGAACAGCCGGACAAGTTTGACCGGGTCGCGGGCGAAGGCGTCGGCGGCCATCACGTTCAGCCGGTCGGCGTCGACCGCGAACCCTTCGATGCTGGGCCGGCCGCGAAAGAGCGCGGGAAGGCGCAAGCGTCGCCTCCGCTTCTTGTGCTGTTCCTCGAGCACCGCACAGACGATTCTCGTCAGATCGCCCACGTCCTTCGCGGTCAGGAAGTAGTGCTTCATGAACCGCTCCACGCCGCGCGCGCCGGCGTGGTCCGTGTAGCCCATCCGTTCGCCGATGCTTGTCTGGACGTCGAACGTCAGGCGCTCCTCGGCCCGCCCGGCGATATAGTGAAGGTGACAGCGCACCGTCCACAGGAAGTTTTCCGCCTTGGCGAAACGCCGGACGTCGTCGGGCGTGAGAACGCCGTGGGCGACGAGATCGGCGGCTGAGTCCACTTGGTACAGGTATCTCCCGATCCAAAAGAGCGTGTGGAGGTCGCGGAGCCCCCCCTTGCCTTCCTTGACGTTCGGCTCGAGCACGTAGCGCGTGTCGCCGGTGCGGGCGTGGCGCTGGTCGCGTTCCGCGAGCTTCGCTTCGACGAAGTCGGCGCCGGTTCCCTCGACGATCTCGCTCGAGAATCGTTCGCGAAACCGATCGAACAGTTCGGCGTCCCCGCACAGCCGCCTCGATTCGAGGAGACTGGTGCGCACGGACATGTCGTCTCGCGCCCACTTGATGGCGTCGTCCACCGAGCGGGTGGCGTGCCCCACCTTCAGACCCAAGTCCCAAAGGGTGTAAAGCATGAATTCGATCACCTGCTCGCCGCGCGGCGTCTGCCGGTAGGGAAGCAGAAACATCAGATCGACGTCCGAGAACGGCGCCAGCTCGCCGCGCCCGTAACCGCCCACCGCGGCAAGCGAGAGTTGTTCACCCTTGGTCGGATTGGAGAGCGGATAGACGTGCTCGATCACGAAATCGAACAACGCCACGACCAACCCATCGAGCGCGAGCGCGTTCGCGCGGACGACCGCGGAGCCCGGCATGGCGGCGTTTTCGAAGCGATCGCGGATCTCGGCCCGAGACCGGCCAAGCGCGGTTTTGAGAAACGCCAGCGTCTCGCGCCGCGACCGCGACGCATCGCGGACCGATCCGGCGCGTTCGCGCAATTCGGCCGCGATCGCCCCGCCATCGACGATGCCTTCGAAATCGGAACCGTGGTTCATCTCAGGCGCCCGAGCTTTCAGGTTCCACTATAGGGGCCGCGCGTTCGCCCGCAAAGCGCCGGACCTCAACACTCCTTCTCCGCGAGCGCCGCTTTCAGACGATAGATCAGCTCGAGCGCGTCTCGCGGCGTTAGTGCGTCGGCGTTCAAGCTCGCCAGCATCTCTTCGACCGGCGACGGGCGCGCCTCGACCGTCTCTGCGCCGGCGGCGGCGAACAGCGGCAGATCGTCGGCGAGCCGCGTCAACGCGGACGATTGCTCGCCCGCCTCGAGGGTCGCGAGCACGCTCTCGGCCCGCGCCGTCACCGCCCCAGGCAAGCCGGCCAGCCGGGCCACGTGGATCCCGTACGAGCGGTCGGCGGCGCCGGGCGCGACCTCGTGGAGGAAGACCACCTCGCCCCGCCATTCCTTGACCCGCATGGTGTGGCACGCCAGCGCCGCCAAGCGTGAGCCCAGCGACGTAAGCTCGTGGTAATGGGTGGCGAAGAGGACCCGCGAACGGTTGACCTCGTGCAGATGCTCCACCACCGCCCAGGCGATGGAAAGACCGTCGAAGGTCGCCGTCCCGCGCCCGATCTCGTCCAGGATCACCAGCGATCGCGGCCCCGCCTGGTTCAGGATGGCGGCAGTCTCGACCATCTCCACCATGAAGGTGGAGCGGCCACGGGCGAGGTCGTCGGCGGCGCCGACCCGTGAAAACAGGCGATCGACAACGCCGATCCGCGCCGCGCCGGCGGGGATGAACGATCCCATTTGCGCCATCACAGCGATCAGCGCGTTCTGGCGCAAGAACGTGCTCTTGCCGGCCATGTTGGGCCCGGTGAGCAGCCACAACCGGCTTCCCGTGTCCGGTCCGTCCTCGGCCGGGCCGGCGGCGAGCCCGCAATCGTTGGCGACGAAGGCGCCGCGACCGTCGGCGGCCAGCGCCGCCTCCACCACGGGATGGCGGCCGGCCGTGATGTCGAAACCGAAACCGTCGTCGAGGACCGGCCGGCAGTAGTCCCGTTCGGCCGCGAGCTGTGCCAGGGTCGCCGCCACGTCGAGCGCGGCAATCGCCGCGGCCGTCCCCGCCACGGGCTCGACGCGCGCCATCACCGCGCTCGCCAGGGTCTCGAACAGCTCGATCTCGAGAACCACGGCCTGCTCGCCCGCCCGCGCGATGCGCGATTCGAGATCGGCGAGCTCAAGCGTGGAATAGCGCACCGCGCTCGCCAGGGTCTGGCGGTGGCGGAAGTCGGATTCCGCGCCGCCCGGCATCCGTTCCGCCTGCCGGGCGGGCACTTCGACGAAATAGCCAAGCACGTTGTTGTGGCGAATCTTGAGGGTGGGGATCCCGATTTCGTCCGCGTAGCGGCGCTCGAGGCCGGCGACCAGGCGTCGCCCCTCGTCGCGAAGCGTGCGCAGCTCGTCCAGCGGCGGCACGAATCCCTGGGCGATGAAACCGCCGTCTTTCGTGCTCGGCGGCAATTCGGGCGCAAGCGCCAGGCGCAGCCGCTCGATCAGGTCTGCGTGACCGCCCAGCGCCAAGATCGCCTGGGCGACGCCTTCGGGCGGCGGTGTCAGCCCGTCGCGCTCGAGCGCGCGGCCGATTTCAGCGGCAACGCCGAGTCCGTCGCGGATGGCGGCAAGCTCGCGCGGCCCGCCCCGGCCGACGCTCAGGCGAGACAGCGCGCGTTCGACGTCGGGTGCACCGCGAAGCAATTCCCGGAGCGCGTCGCGCGCAGGCGCATCGTCGAAGAAGTATTGCACCATGTCGAGCCGGCGCTCGATCGCACCCAGATCCCTCAGCGGCGCCGCCACGTGCGAGGCGAGAAGGCGCCCGCCGGCGCCCGTAAGCGTCTGGTCGACGACGTCGAGAAGGCTGCCACTCCGCCCGCCCGCGAAGGTCTCGGTGAGCTCGAGGTTGCGCCGCGTCGCGGCGTCGATCGCCATGACCGAATCGAGACCCAAACGCTTGGGCGCGGCGATGCGCGGCAGGTGCCCCTTCTGGGTCAGCTCCACGTAGTCGATCAGGGCCCCGCCGGCGGCCAGCTCGGCCCGCGAAAAAGCGCCGAATCCATCCAAGGTTTCGACCGCGAACAGGGTTTCGAGCCGTCTTCGGCCGTTGTCGCTGTCGAAGCGGCTCGCCGGCAGCGGGCTCAGGCGTTCGCCGAACGCGTCCCAGACGCCACCCAGCGACGGCCGCGCGAGCAAGGGCTCGGAAACCAGCACCTCGCCCGGCGCCAGCCGCGCAAACGCCGCGTCCGCGGCCGCGTCCGTCGTCGCCTGCATGAAGAAATCGCCCGTCGAGACATCGATCCACGCGAGGCCGAGCCCTCCTTGCGCTTCCGCGATTGCCGCGAGGAAGTTGTTCCGCCGCGCTTCAAGCAGCGTGTCCTCGGTCAGCGTTCCCGATGTGATGACGCGCACGACCTCGCGCCTGACCACGGTTTTCGGGCCGCGCTTGCGGGCCTCGGCCGGATTTTCGGTCTGCTCGCACACGGCGACCTTGAATCCCTTGCGGATCAGCCGCGAGAGATAGGCTTCGTGACTGTGGACCGGCACCCCGCACATGGGAATGTCGCGGCCCAGGTGCTTGCCGCGTTTGGTCAACGTGATGTCGAGCGCCGCGGCGGCCCGGACGGCATCGTCGAAGAAAAGCTCGTAGAAGTCACCCATGCGGTAGAACAGAAGGCCGTCGGGGTGCTCGCGCTTGACGGCGAGATACTGGGCCATCATCGGCGAGACGGCGCCGCCGTCCGCCGCCCCGGCCGGCGCGTCGGGTTCGCTCCTCGGGTCGGTCTCGGGCCGGGGTCGGGTCAAGGTCCGAATGGCGATCGGGGGATGGGTGTCGGGGACGACCTTACCACAACCGCGCCCGGGCGCCGGGCGGGCTATTTCGTGCCGTGAATGGTGATCCGCGAAAGGATGTAGTCGCCGCCCCGGTTGACCCCGGTGAAGCCGTCGAAGGGGTCGCGAAAGCTGCGATCGGCGGCCTTGATCCGGGCATCGCCGTCGACCGAAACGGTCATGTTGCCGAACGCGTCCCGGGTCCATTCGATCAGGTGGGTCCGGCGGTCCTCCAGCGCCGGCGGCGAAGGGTCGGCGTCGATGACTCCGGTGCCGCGCGCGGACGCCGCGAGCAGCTCCAGCGCGCCCGCGTCACCGGGCCGGTAAGCGAGCCGATAACCGGCCCCACGATCGGTGCCCTGGAAGAGGCCGAATTCGAGCTGGCCGTGCTTCTCCCACGACGTAAGCTCGATCTGGATGGCGAAGGCATTGGTGATCGGGGCACGGACGTGGATGGCGGCGGGCGCAGGTGCGTCCGGCTGTCGTGCAATCTGGCCCTTGGATTTCTGGCCCAACGCCTGATCCAGGATCGAGCCGATGATCTGGGTGGCGAGGTCCTTGCCGCCCTCGCCCTGAGCAGCCCGGGGAGAGGCCAGCGCGGGCGCCGCAACCACACTTCTCAGTCCGTAGCCGGGCTCGACGAAATAGCGGCCCTGGGTCACGGTCCACGCCGGGTTGGCGGTGAAATCCCCGTCGGCGAAGTCGTCGCCCAGCAGCTCGGCGCGCCAGGGCCAGTCGTAGCGGTGCGCCAGCGCGCGAAGATCGCGCAAGAAAACGGGATCGGCGGCGCGCGTCTTCTCGGCCTCGCCGATCAGACGCTCGAGCTCGTCCACCATCTCCTGGACGGCGCCCGTCGCGCCCTCGATCCGGTCCGGATCGCCCCAGGTGCCGTAGCGCTCCTGGGCGAATGCGGGCGCGAAGCCGATCGCGAGGCCTAACATCAAGCCTGCCGCCAAAATCGTCGAGCTCTTCATGCTGAGGTTCCCATGGCGCTTCAATTCCGGCTCATGGCCGCACGCTTGCTTGGGCGAGCGCGCTGCGGTGGCACTCGGCCGATTCCGCGCCGAAACAACAGAATACGACGGATTCGAGCCTGGCATCGTTTGCGAGAATTTCGGCCACGGTTCGCGCCGCGATTTGCGCCGCCCGGTCACGCGGAAACCCATACGCGCCCGTGCTGATGGCCGGAAAGGCGATGCTTTTCAGGGCGTTTTCGGCGGCGAGTGCGAGCGACCGGCGGTAGCTTCGCGCGAGCAGCGCGTCCTCGCCCGCGTTGCCGCCGCGCCACACCGGCCCGACCGTGTGGATCACGTGCGTGGCTTTGAGCTGGTATCCTTTGGTGATCTTGGCGTCGCCCGTCTCGCAGCCGCCGAGTCCGCGGCATTCGGCGAGAAGCTCGGGCCCGGCCGCGCGATGGATAGCGCCGTCGACGCCGCCCCCGCCGAGCATCGAATTCTTGGCGGCGTTGACGATGGCGTCCACGGCCAGCGTCGTGATATCGCCTTCGACGATCGAAATCCGATCCGCCATGCGGGGGCTCCGTCCGCTTTCGCGCGCGGGATTGATTGTAATCGTCGCGGCAGAGAAAGGCTCGCGCGAATCGCCTCGCCGGGACTCGCTTCCGCTATGCTGGCCGGCGTCGCCCATGCGCTTCGGACTTCGCCCATGACCGCCACCCCGCAACAAGCCTCGAGCGTGCTCGTCTACGTCGGCCTCGATCGGATCGGCGACGGACTCTTGAAGCTCCCGTTCGTCCGCGGGCTCCGGACGGCGTTTCCGAACGCGCGCATCACCTGGCTCGCGGGCAAGGAGACCAGCGTTTACGCGAACCTTTTGGCGCCCCTGGTCGCCGGCCTCATCGACGAGGTGATCGAAAACGCCGGCATCGGCCAATCCCCGTGGGAGGTCCTGCGCCGGCCCCTGGCCGGAAGCCGGTTCGAGACCATCATCGACACCCAGCGGATCGTCTGGACGACGCTTTCGCTGTGGCGGGTTCCGCACGAGACGTTCATCTCGTCGGCCGCGCGCTTCGCGCTTTCGTCGCTGAAGCCCCCCAAGGGCTACCGGACGCCCGCAAGCATGCAGCGCCAAATGCTCGATCTCCTGGAGATCGCGAGCGGCCGGCGGTTCGAGACCCCGGCCAAACTCGATCTCGCGATCGATGCGGACGTGCGCGCGTTAGCCCGGCGACTGCTCCCCGAAGGGCCGGCCTACGTCGGAATCGCGCCCGGCTCGGGGGGCCTGCCCAAGTGCTGGCCCTTGGAGCGTTTCGTCGAGCTTGCCCGCATCCAGGAAGCGCTGGGCCGCACGCCGGCACTGTTCCTGGGGCCGAAGGAGAGCGAGTGGGTCGCCCCCCTCACCGAAGCGCTTCCGAACGCGGCGTTTCCCCTGCAGGCCGACGGCGGGGCGGAACGGCACGGCTTTTCGCCGCTGCTGACCATGGCCCTGGCCGGGCACCTGGCGGCGGCGGTGGCCAACGATTCCGGAACCACGCACATGTTCGCGATCGGGGCGGCGCCCCTGATCGCGCTCTACGGCACGACGGTGCCCGAGAAGTTCATGCCCATGACTGAGCGGCTGACCGTCATCCGCGCCGCCGACTTCGGCGGGAGTGAGATGCGCGATATTCCTCTGGACGCCGTGGTCTGGGCCGTGGACGCAGCGATCGCCGGCGAGAGCGTTATCCGCTGAGAAGGATAACGGGCGGGGCCCGTGAAACGGCGTCCGGTGCCGGATTAGCCGCTCCCGCCGGCGCCCGATTCCACCTCCTTGCCGAAGAGCCGGACCCGCATCCCTGCGAGCATGGCGTTGAGCTTGTGGCGAATCAGCCACAGACAGACCAGCGACGGAATCACCATCACCGCGGTGATCACGAAAAAGGTTCCCCAATCGCCATCCAACCAATCGACCAGCGCGCCCGACGACGCCGCGAACACAGTTCTGCCCGCGGTGCCGATCGAGGCGAGCAGCGCGTATTGGGTGGCGGTGTACGTGCGATCCACCAGCATCGAAATGAACGCGACGAAGGTCACGGTCGCGAATGCGCCGGTCAGATCGTCGAGCAGCACGGCGGTAGCGAACAAAAGCTCCGACTTTCCCGACCACGCGAGAACCGAGAACATGAGGTTGGTGAGCGCCATCGCGGCGCCGGAGACGAACATCGCCTTGACGAGCCCAATCCGGATCGCCATCAGCCCGCCGAGCAGCGTGAACGCGACCGTTGTGAACCAGCCAAGGCCCTTGGAATAGAGCGCGATGTCGGACTTGGTAAAGCCGATCTCCTTGTAGAAAATGATTGACATCCGGCCCAGGAACGCCTCGCCGATCTTGAACAGAAAAACAAACCCCAAAACGGCGAAGGCGATGGCGAATCCGTTGCGCCGGAAAAAACTCATCAACGGTCCGACGACGGTCCCGGTGATCCAGGCAATCGTTCGGGTCCCCAGGCCGGGCGGTCCCAGCCGGGCGGCGATCAAGCGGTCGGCCTCGGCTTGCGCGGCCGCGCGGGCGGCGGGCTGCGGTTCGGGGACGAACATCAAGGCGACGTTGCAGATGATCACAATCGATCCCAGAACCAGGAACGTGGCCTGCCAGTAATCCTGAACCCCGGCCTGCTGCAGCGATTCCGCCGTAGCCAGCGCGACCACGCCCCCGAGCTTGAAGCCGGTCCACCACCCGACGACGGCGATCGCCGCGCCGGCGGCCATGGCATTTCCCTCGCTCTCGCCGATCTGCTCGATTCTCAGCGCATCGATGGTGATGTCCTGGGTCGCCGAAGCAATGGCGATGACCAGACCGATCGCAACGACCCCCCAAAGACTGGCCTTCGGGTCGCTCATGCTCCAGCCGACCATGCAGATCAGGATCACGGACTGTAGGGTGACGATCCAGGCGCGGCGGTGTCCGAGCTTTCCGGTCAGCCACGGGACCCGAAGCCGATCGATCAACGGGGCCCATAGAAAATTGAACGCGTACACGCCGAAGATCAGCCCCGCCCAGCCGATGGTGCTGCGGCTGAGGCCGTCTTCCTTGAGCCAGAGGCTAAGGCTGCTGCCGATGAGAACCCACGGGAATCCGCTGATGATTCCCAGCAGCAGGATGCGAGCGATTCGCCGGTCGAAATAGACTTCGGAGGCACCGAGCCAAACGGCGACCGCGCCTTTCGATGTGTCGGACTGGCCGTCCATGTCCCCCCTCTCTCTTCTGGGCCGCGCCCTGCGATGATTAGCCGCCGGCGGCGCTGGGCGCAAGCCGGTCCTCAGACGCGCGCGGTGTCAGCGATCACCTCGGCGAGGGCGTCCATGACGGCGTTCGCGTCGAGGCGCGCCACGCAAGGATACATGCCGTCCTCGAACGGGTGGATGCAGGATCCGAGGCAGCCGCGACACGGCATGTCGTGATAGAGGAACCGCACGTTGTCCGGCGTGATCCGCGAATCGTACGGCACGCTGTCGACAACGTGGGCGGCGCTCGCGAGACAAAGCGTCGGAACCCCGCATCCGACTGCCAGATGCATCACCGAGGTGTCTACCGTGACCACGAACCGGGCACCGCGCAACGTCGCCGCCTTGGATTCGAGCGAACCCTCGTCGAGGCGGACGCGCGGCGCCGACGCGAGCGCCCGGTATTCCGGATTGCGATCCAGATCGCCGGGACCCGCGGACAGGACCACGTCGTAATCGGACGGAAGCGCTGCCACGACACGAGCGAATAGCGCGTACGGGTGCTGGCGCTCGCGGATCGCGGAAAAGGGGGCACGACCGCGGTTGGCGCCTCGAAGCGGGCCGGCGCCGGCAAGCGCTCCGGATCGAAGCGAACCACCGGCATCGGATCGCTCCGCCCCGTCACCCAATTGGCGAAGTCGGTCCAACGCACCATCCGGTGCGCCATGCCTTCGGCGACGGCGAACCAGTCCGAGTAGTGCCGCCGGTTGCGGACCAGCCTGGCGTCGTGCCTGGGCCAACTTCGGGGCGTCATGGCGTAGCGCTCGTCCGCGCCCGAGGCCGCGACCAGCGCGTCGTCCACGCCGGGCAGGCGCAAATGGTCGGTCGAAAGCGCCACGCGGTAAGTGGCCCGTGACACGTCGAGCGAAGTGCGCAGACGGTAAAGGGGATTGCGCAAAAACCGGCGGTAGTCCACGGCTCAAACCCGCATCCGCGGCGAATACAGGAAGCCTGCGGCGGCCGCATCGGATCGGACGATCAAATCGACCGGCTCGTCGGCCTCGGCCAGTTTCAGGAACCGGGGCGCGACCACGGAAAAGAGGATGGTGTCGCCGAGCCCGCCGCTCGAGACCAGAAGCCCGCCGCGCCGGCGCATCTGCGGCCGCGGCGAACGGGCCCGCGCCCGAACGATGGCGTCGAGGGCGTCCGCGAAGCTAAGGCGCATCGGGGGCCGCCGCCCGGACCCCGGGGCCACGGTCGTCGGCGCCCGCCGCCAGCACATGGGCGAGCGCATCCCACACCTGCTCGGCGCCGACGGCGCTGATGCACGGGAAGACCTCGAATTTGGAGGCCCGCTTATGGCAGCGCCAGAAGCAGTGGTAGCACTCCATCGACTGATAGACGAACCGGGCGTTCGCCGGCGTCACGTCCGCGGGGTAGGGGACGAAGCTTCCGAAATGCCCGCCGCCGACGACGACCACGGTCGGGGTTCCGAGCGCGATGCTCAGGTGCGCCGGTCCGCTGTCGTTGCTGAGGACCGCCGACGCCGAGCGCATGAGGTCCATGAGCGCCGCGAGAGAGGTCCGCCCGATCAAGTCGACGACCGCGGGCCGCGCCGTCAATTCGGCCAGTTCCGGGCTCTCGGGCCGCGCGTCCGCACCGCCGACGAAGACGACGCGAAAGCCTCGATCGAGAACGCGCTCGGCGACGCTCAGGTACGACTCCAGCGGCCAGCGGCGCCCGGGCTCGTTGCTGCCCGGGTTCAGGACCACGTAGGGCGCGCCGGCTTCCAGCGGCGGCGCATGGTCGCGCCAGGCGATACGCGGCGGCTCGGGCGCAACGGCGCGCCCCAAGAGCGCCGAGACGAACCGGTAGTGGCGGACCACCTCGTGGGTGGGATAGGCGCCGGTGTCGATGATCTCGTCGTTCTGGCTCAAATAATAGGTGAACTCGGCTCGCGTCGCTTCGCTGACGTAGGGCAGCGACACGACCGTCCGCCGCGCCCCGGACGCCATCACCAGGCTGTCGGCCATCAGCGCCCGGCGCATGAACGAATCGCAGACCGCGATCTCGGGCGCGAGCCTTCGCACCCACAACGACACTCGGAACCGGTAAAGGGGCCAACGGGCGAAAGCGTGCTCGTCGATGGTGTGGACCCGGTATCCGGCGAACACGACGTCGGCGACGCTGCTCCAGCTGGCGCAACCGAGCACCGTGATATCGGCGCTGGCGACGCCGAAGGCGTCCGCGTAGTGATCGAGCACGCGGCGGAATAGAACCATGTCGCCGATGCCATCCATGCGCACGACGAGAAGGCCGCGGCGGCGCTTGAAGACCGGCCAGTTCCGGGCCACGAGGTCGAAGGGCCGGAACAGCCACCAGCGCCTGCGCATCGCCGCGGGCAGCGCGCGCCAGAACCACGAGGTGACAAATCGGTGACCGGGGATCGCGCGCGGATCGTGCTCGGTTGTCGGGACACCCGCTGGCTTCACCGGGCCATCTCCGCGATCACACTATCGAGCGGAATTTCGGGGCGCGCGCCGAAATGGCCGATGACCTCGGCCGCCGCGACACCACCCAGATGCGCGCAGTCGCGCAGATCGCGTCCTTGGACGAGGCCGTAAAGGAAGCCGGCCGCATAGGCGTCGCCGGCGCCGGTGGTATCGACGAGACGCGCGGGCGCACGGGCGTCGACCACGTGTACCTGGTCGCCGGAAACGACGACCGAGCCCTTTTCGCTGCGCGTAAGCGCGGCGATCGCGCAGTGGCCGCGGACGCTTTGCAGGGCCGCGTCGAACTCGTCGACCCGGTAGAGCGCCGTGATCTCCGCTTCGTTGGCGAACACGATGTCCACATGGTCGTTGACGAGATCGAGAAAGTCCTCGCGATGACGGGCGACGCACAGGGGGTCGGATAGGGAAAGGGCGACCCGGCGGCCCGCCGCGTGGGCCAGTCCGGCCGCCTTGACGAAGGCCTGTTTCGCCTCCGGCGGGTCCCAAAGATAGCCTTCGAGATAAATGATCTCGGCGGCCGCGATTTGTTTCTCGTGAACGTCGCCGGGTCCCAGCTCGACGCAGGCGCCCAAGAACGTCTGCATGGTTCGCTGCGCGTCCGGCGTGACGAAAATCAGGCATCGCGCGGTCGGGGCGCCGCCCCGCGAGAGACGGGTGTCGAAGGCGACGCCAAGTGTTTCGATGTCATGACGGAACACCGCCCCCCACTGGTCGTCGTGCACCTTGCCGACGAAGGCGCAGGCGAGGCCGAGCGAGGCGAGCGAGGCGACGGTGTTGGCGGCGGAACCGCCGGAGCTTTCGACCGCCGGCGCCATGGCGTCGTAGAGGGCCTGGGTCCGGTCCGCGTCGATGAGCGTCATCCGTCCCTTGTCGAGGCCGTGCTTGACAAGGAATTCTTCATCGGCGTAGGCCAACACGTCGACGATGGCGTTGCCGATGCCAAGCACATGGAAGCGCGTGTCCGCCACGATTTCCCTCCCGCTTCGGCGGTGCGAGGGCGCCGAGTATAGTCGGGGACGCGCGCGCAACAAGAAACCAAGGCCGTCACACGTGTCATCCTACTGTGATAGGGGGGTACTAACCGCGTGATCGCCGCCTTCGCGAAGGCGGTCGCACAGCTCGCCGATCCGGCGGTGCGAGGGGTGCTTTGGATCGGTGTCGCGATCGCGGTCGCGGTGTTCGCCGCGCTCTGGACCACCGTCGGCGCGCTGCTGGCCGGCACCGAGACGTTTTCGTGGGCGTGGATCGAATGGATCTTCGACGTTCTCGGGGGCGTCGCCACGGTGGCGCTGACGTGGCTCTTGTTTCCGGGCGTGATCAGCGCCGCGACCGCGCTGTCGCTGGAGCGCGTGGCCGAGGCCGTCGAGCGCCGGCACTACCCCGAGCTCGGGCCGGCCGCGGGCGTGCCGGCGACGGCGGCACTGGTGGCCGCGTTGAAGTTTCTTGCCGTCACGCTCGGCTTCAACATCGCCCTTCTGCCCTTCCTCTTGATTCCGCCGGTATTCCCTTTCCTGCTTATCCGTGACACTCCGCTTGGGAAGGCATATGTTCTTGGTACGTTCCTGACGAGGGAGGTTACGGATATGGGGTTCAAGGTTGCATCGCGGGTGCGCGGGTTGAGCGACGAGGCGTTTCGCGAAGCCTTC
>JAKZXM010000214.1:0-3653 GCA_047514975.1 Rhodospirillales bacterium | reverse complement strand
CCGTTATGCAATTACCTCAATTCGTCCCAAAGGCGCTGACGTCAGACACGAGGGCGAGCAGCCTCGTGATCGGGACGCCCATTCTCAGTCTCGGGGTGTCGCCGAGCGTCCGAGAACCCGCGCCGGGGCGCCGTCCGCGCCCCCGATGCCGTGGGGGGCGAAAATCTGGTCCACCCGGTGCCCGACCGGCGGGGCGATGTTCGTCAGGTGCCCAGCGATCATCACGCCGTGGCCCGGCACGATGCGGTGGACCGGGAAGTCGAAGTGGGCGGTGGCCGTGCGTGGCCTGGCCTCGACCGGCCTGCTCCGGGGTTCGAAGCAAACCTTCAAACGGATGAAGGCGGAGCGGTAGGGGTCCGCCGCCCGGCGACGGCCCCATCATCGCGGCCCGGCGGCGATGCGGCGCACGAGTTCGCCGGCGAACGCGGCGGTGCCGAGCCCGCCCCCCAAATCCGCGGTTCGCGTCGCCGGCTCGGCGAGCATGCCGTCGAGGGCGCCTCGAAGGATTGCTGCGGCCGCCGCAAGATCGTCGCGGCCGTGCCTGTCCGCGAGCCAGTCGAGCAGCATCGCGACCGAAAGCACAAGCGCCGACGGGTTCGCCACGTCGCGCCCGGCGATGTCGGGGGCCGAGCCGTGCGCGGCCTGCGCCACGCCGTGCGCTTCGCCGGCATTCAACGATTCTGCGAGCCCGAGCCCGCCCGCGAGCTCGGCGGCCTCGTTCGAAAGAATGTCGCCGTACATGTTGGTTGTCACGATCACGTCGAAGCGCGCCGGATCACGCACCAGCCACGAGGCGGCGGCGTCGACCAGCATGTGGTCGAACGCGACGTCCGCGTACTCGCCGGCGAGGCGCTCCTGCTCTTCGACGAACAAGCCGTCGCTCAAGTGCAGCACGTTGGCCTTGTGAACCGCCGTGACGCGCCCGCGCCGCCGCCGGGCCAGCTCGAAGGCCACGCGCCCGATGCGCCGCGACGCCTCTCGCGTGATCTTGCGCACGGCCAGCGCGGTGTCCGCGCTCGGCATGAACTCGCCCGAGCCCCGATACATGTTGCGGTCGGCGTAGAACCCCTCGGTGTTCTCGCGAACGATAACCAGGTCCATGGCGTCGACGGCCGCCCGGACCCCGGCGCGCGTGCGGCTGGGGCGGATGTTGGCGTAAAGATCGAGGCGCCGGCGGAGCTCGGCGGATGGATTCAGCCCGCCCGCCTCGCGCGCCGGGTAGGCGTGGTGCGAAACCGGGCCGAGGATGACCCCGTCGGCGGCGCGCGCCGCGGCGACCACGTCGTCGGTGAGGGTCGTCCCGGACCGCTCCAGGCTCGCGAAGCCGACGGCCTCGGCCTCAAGCGCGAGACCGAGCCCGCACGCACCCTCGAGCGCCTCGAGCGCGCGCGTACACGCGGCTGCGATCTCGGGCCCGATGCCGTCTCCGGGTAGGACGAGAATCCTCATCGTTCTTGGGTCACTGGCGGGCGGGCGCCCCCGTCGGCGGGGGTTCGGGGCCGCCGCCCACGCGGCGTCGCGAAGCGGCGGCTGCGCCGTGCGGCGCGAGCCTTGCGCCGCCTTCAGGCGTCGGCGCCGATGCGCTCGCCGGTGCCGGCGTCAAACAGATGGACGTTCGATTGCTTGAAGTCCACGTCGATCTTCTGGAGCGCTTGAATGTGCATGTCGGCGGCGACCCGGGAGGTCATCGCCATCTCGCCCAAATTGAAGAACACCAGCGTCTCGTGACCCGTCGGCTCGACCACCGTGACCTCGCCCGCGTGCGACCCGCTGCCGAGGATGACGTCCTCGGGCCGGATGCCGGCGGTCACCCGGCGCCCCGAGTTGGCGCCCGCGAACTTCTCCGACGGCAGCTCGATGGTGACGTGAGGAGACTTGAACTTAAGCGTGCTTCCCTCGGACATCACCTCGCCCTCGATGAAGTTCATCGAAGGCGACCCGATGAAGGCGGCGACGAACTGGTTGACCGGCTTGTTGTACACCTCGTCGGGCGAGGCGAGCTGCTGGAGCCTGCCCTCGTTCAAGATGGCGATCCGGTCCGACATGGTCATCGCCTCGAGCTGGTCGTGGGTGACGTAGATCATGGTCTTGCCCACGCGCCGGTGAAGCTGGATCAGCTCGGCCCGCATGTAGCCGCGAAGCTTGGCGTCCAGATTGCTGAGCGGCTCGTCCAAAAGGTAGACCTCGGGATCGCGGATGATGGCGCGCCCGAGCGCCACGCGCTGCTGCTGGCCACCAGACAGTTGGCGCGGCTTGCGCTCCAGAAGCTCGGTGATCTGCAAGACATTGGCGGCGTTCGCCACCCGGTCCTGACGCTCGGCGCGCGGCACCTTTCGCTTCTTCAACGGATATTCCAGATTGCCGCGCACGGTCATGTGGGGATAGAGCGCGTAGCTCTGGAACACCATCGCGATGTTGCGCTTGGCCGGCGGCACGTTGTTGACGAGCTGGTCGCCGAAGTAGATGTCGCCCTCGGTGGGGCTTTCGAGCCCCGCGACCATGCGCAAGGTGGTGGTCTTGCCACAACCGCTCGGCCCCAAAAGCGTGATGAATTCGTTCTCCACGATTTCGATGTCAAGGTTGTGCACGGCGACCGTTTCCTCGCCGAAAACCTTCCTCAGATTCACCAGTCTGACTTGGGACATGATGCGTCCTTTCCGTTGCAATTCGGTGCGGCGAAGCCGTTCAGCCCTTGACGGCGCCGGCGCCGAACCCCCGCGTGAGGTGTTTCTGCAGGAACGTGAAGACGACGATGAGCGGGATGCTCATCATGGTCGCCGCCGCCATCAGCATCGACCATTCGATGTTGAACTGCGACGTCAGCATGGTGATGACGCCGGGCGGCAGGGTCTTCGAGGTGTCCTTGCTGATGAGGACGAGCGCGTAGAGATACTCGTTCCAGGCGAGAATGAAGGTGAACAGGGCGGTCGAAATGATGCCCGGCATCGCCTGGGGCAGGATCACGTCGACGAAGGCGGTCATGCGCGACGCGCCGTCGACCATGGCCGCGTACTCGAGATCGGGCGGAATCCCCGACATGAACGAGCGCAGCAGCCACAGCGCGAACGGCAGCGCGAAGGTGGTGTAGGCGATCACCAGGCTGAACATGGTGTTCACGATCCCGAGCCACGACATCATCAGATACAGCGGAATCACCAGGACCACCGACGGCAGGAGATAGGTGAACAGGATCATCTGCGCCACCATGGTCCGGCCGCGGTAGGTGAACTTGACGATGCTGTGGGCGCCGAGCGTCGCGACGATGATCACCAGCGCCGTCGTCATGGTGGCGACGAGGGCGCTGTTTCGGAAGTAGATCGGGAACGGCGTTTCAAACAGAAGGCGCTCGAAATGCGTGGTCGTTCCGCAGACAAAGCCCGTGCCGCAATCGGCGGGTAAGAATTCCACCGGAAGCGCGTAGAGCTCGGTCAGCGGCTTGAACGACGTGCTCGTCATCCACAGAAGCGGGAAGACCACGAGCAACACCACCACCCACGCCATGATGGTGAACAGGGTCTTCTTGACGACCGCCATCGGACCCTTGCGTTCCATGCCTAGACGTCCTCTTCCTGGCGACCGTACGTCTTGAAATAGAAGAACATGAAGACGAGCATGACCGCGAGCATCGCCACCGCGACCGTCGACGCCTTGCC
>JAKZXM010000213.1:0-7220 GCA_047514975.1 Rhodospirillales bacterium | reverse complement strand
CCCTCAAAAGTATTCCAGGCGCACCGAAAACAGTCGCTCGACGTCGCGGATCGCGTCCGCGGACGCGAACAGCACGATCCGGTCCTTGGACAGGATCACCGTGGCGCCGCGCGGGTTGATCACCTGGCCGTCGCGAACGATGGCCCCGATCACGACCCCGTCGGGAAGGTTCGCCTCGCGGATCGATCGTCCGACGAGACTCGATGTTTCCAGCGCGTCGGCTTCGATCAGCTCGCCGAAGCCTTCGCGCAGGCTGTGAACCGAGATGATGCGCCCCCGCCGGACATGCTGAAGAATGGTGGAGACCGTGATGCTTTGCGGGTTGACGACCACGTCGATCCCGAGCGACGGGACCAGCGGCGTGTAAGTTTGCTTGTTGATCAGGGTGATGGCCCGCTGGCAGCCCTGTTTCTTGGCCAAAAGCGACGCCAGGATGTTGGTCTCGTCGTCGTTGGTCACGGCGACCACCGCTTCGGCCAAAGACGCGCCGGCTTCGTCCAGAATCTCGGGATCGAGCACGTCGCCTCGGATCACCACGGTCTTTTTGAGCCGGCTCGCTACGTCTTCCGCCCTCTCGAGGTTGTGCTCGATGATCTTGGCTTTGACCCAGGCGAACTCGCGTTCGAGCTCCTCTGCCAGGAAACGGCCGATGTTGCCGCCGCCAAGAATGAGAAGACGGCGCGCCTCCGCCTCTTCGTGGCCGAATGCCGCCATCGCGCGCGGGATCTGCTCGGTGTCGACCACGAAGTACACCTCGTCGCCCGGAAGCATGTGGTCGTCGGCGCTGGGGACCATCGGCCGATCGTCGCGCGACAGCCCGACGATGACGAGGTTGAGATCGGGAAACAACTGGGTGAGCTGGCGAAGCGGCGTGTGGACGACGGGACAGTCCTCGAGACACCGGACGCCAACCAGGCGAACCTTGTCGTCGGCGAGCGGGATCATCTCGAAGCTTCCCGGAACGCGAAGACGGCGGGTGACGGCGCGGGCCACCTCGATCTCGGGCGAGATGATCACGTCGATGGGCATATTATCGCGCGAAAACAGGTTCGCCCAGATCGGTTGCAGGTACGCCTGGTGGCGCACCCGCGCGATCTTTGTCGGGACCTCGAAGATCGAGTGCGCCACCTGACAGGCCATCATGTTGACTTCGTCGGCGTAGGTGACAGCGATCACCATGTCGGCGACCTCGGCGCCCGCTTGCTCGAGGACGCCCGGATGCGACGCGTGCCCCACGAGGCCCTTCACGTCGACGGTATCGGTCAGGCGCCGGATCAGCTCGGGCGACTGGTCGATCACCGTGATGTCGTTGTCCTCGGTGGCGAGGTAGCGGGCGATGTTCGAGCCCACTTGTCCGGCGCCGCAGACGATGAGCTTCATGGCAAGGCAAACATGAGGGTGTTCCGAGGGTTCGGCAGCCGCTTCAACTCTCGGCGCGGCGGCGCCGGTCCGTGCTGTGGACGCCGAGGGACTTGAGCTTTCGGTGGAGCGCGGACCGCTCCATTCCCACGAACCCGGCGGTTCTGGAGATGTTGCCGTTGAACCGCGTCATCTGGGCGAGCAGGTATTCGCGCTCGAACAGCTCGCGCGCGTCGCGCAGCGCAAGCCCCATGATTTCGCTGCCCTTGTCCCAGCGCAAGGCCGCCGGCGCGATCGCGCCGATTTCGGCCGGCAGAATGTCGGTGTGCAGGGGCTCGTTCGAATCGCCGGGCGCCATGATGAGCAGGCGTTCCACCACGTTGCGGAGCTCGCGCACATTGCCGGGCCACTCGTAGGCCTGAAGCGCCGCCAGCGCGTCGTCGCCGAGACGCCGCGGCGGCTGGCCCAAGGTCGTCGCGACCCGGTCCATGAAGTGTTTGACGAGAAGCGGAATGTCCTCGCGCCGCTCGCTGAGCGCCGGAACGCTGATCGGCACCACGGCCAGCCGGTAGAAAAGGTCCTCGCGGAATCGCCCCTGGGTCATTTCCTCGGTCAGGTCCCGGTTCGACGCCGCCACCACGCGGACGTCGACTTCGACCCGGGTCGTTCCCCCGATCCGCTCGAATGTCTGCTCCTGCAAGACACGCACGATCCGCCCCTGTGTTTCGCGCGGCATGTCGGCGACCTCGTCGAGAAACAGCGTTCCGTTGTGGGCGCGCTCGAAGGTGCCCACCTTGCGCGCCCGATCGTCGCCGTTTCCCGCGGTCTCGGTGCCGAAAAGCTCCGTTTCCATGCGATCGGGCTGAATATTGACGCAATTCAACACCACAAACGGTCCCTCGGCGCGGCGTGAACTGGCGTGGAGCAAGCGGGCGACAATCTCCTTTCCGCTTCCCCCCTTTCCGGTGATCAGGACGCGCGAGTTGGTGGGCGCCACCCGTTCGATCGCTTGGCGCACCTGATTGATGGCCGGAGATTGCCCGATAAAATCGCTCTCGGGACCGGCCCGCGAGCGGAGTTCCTCGACCTCGCGGCGCAGGTTCGCGGCCTCGGCCGCTCGGTTGACCACCAGGATCAAGCGCTCGGCGGTGAACGGCTTCTCGACGAAGTCGTACGCCCCTTCCTTGATTGCGGTCACGGCGGTTTCGATGGTTCCGTGGCCGCTCATCATGACGATCGGGACCGCGGGGTGATCCTTCTTGATGACGCGGAGAAGATCGAGGCCGTCCAGCTCGCTCCCCTGAAGCCAGATGTCGAGAAGCACGAGTCCGGGAACCCGGCCTTCGACGTTGTGCATCGCCTCGGCGCCATCGGCGGCCGCGCGCGTCTGGAACCCCTCGTCCTCGAGGATACCCGAGGTCAGGGTCCGGATATCCGCCTCGTCGTCGACGATCAGGATGTCAAGAGCCATGGGCAGCCGTCCGGTCTGCGTCCTTCTGCGCGCGCGCCATACGCCGCGCCCGGGAACGCTTTTCGTCCTTGCCCTCTTCCGCGGCCGAAGCCGCGTCCGCCTCGTCGGTGCCGAACACGAGCGTTACCCGCGCCCCGCCTTGCGGACGGTCCTCCAAGACGACGTCGCCGAAATGATCCTCCATGATCTTCTTGACGATGGCGAGGCCGAGGCCGGTCCCCTTTTCGCGGGTCGTCACGTACGGCTCCGTCAGCCGGTCGCGTTCCTGTGCGGGAAGCCCGACGCCATCGTCTTCGATGACGACGGCGACGCGCGGGGCATCGCCGTCGCGCTTCTTCACCACGTCGAGCGCGATTCGGCCCGACGGCTCGCGCGCCCCGTCACCCGAGTCTCGAAGCACGATGGATTCGGCGGCATTCTTGAGCACGTTGGTTAGCGCGCGGCCCACTTGCTGGCGGTCGCAATACAGCCAGACCGCCTCGCCCGCGGGCTCGAACGCGATCTCGAGGGCGGGATGGCGGCTGCGTTCGAGGAAGACCGCCTGGGCGCAGATCTCGGTCAGGTTCTCGGGCTTCAGCGCGGCCTGGGGCATGCGCGCGAATGAAGAGAACCCATCGACCATGCGGCCGATCTCCTCCACCTGGCGGATGATGGTCTCGGTGCACACGGCAAACGTCTCGGGATCGCTTTTGATCTCCGTCGCGTACCGGCGCTTCAGCCGTTCGGCCGAAAGCTGGATCGGGGTCAGCGGGTTCTTGATCTCGTGGGCGATGCGTCGCGCGACGTCCGCCCATGCCGCCTTGCGCTGCGCTGACAGAAGCTCGGTGATGTCGTCGAAAGTGACCACGTAGCCCACCACTTCGCCGCCCAGCCGCTCGGCCGCGGCGCTGACCAGGAACGTGAGTTGGCGTTCGCCCCGGGTCAGCTTGAGCTCGCCGCGGTGGGCGCGTTCGGGGCGCTCCATCACCGAGCTCAGAAGCGGAGCAAGCTCGGGGACCACGTCGCCGAGCGCCGAGCCGACGGCCGCATCGAGGCTTTGATCGAGCAACTCCGACGCCCGGCGATTCGGCAGATGCACGTTGCCGTCGCCGTCGAGGCCGATGACGCCCGCGGACACGCCCGCCAGCACCGTTTCCGTGAACCGGCGCCGCTCGTCGAGCTCGCGGTTGGCCTCCATGAGGCTCTGCCTCTGCGCCTCGAGCTGACCGGTCATGCGGTTGAACGCACGAGACAGCACGCCCAGCTCGTCGCGCGCCGACGTCGCTTCGACCCGTGCGCCCAGATCGCCCGAGCGCACCCGTTCCGCGGCCCTGATCAGGTTGCTGATCGGACGCGCGAGCTGGGTCGCGAACGTCAAGCCCGTCCAGACGGCGGCAAGCAACAGCAGTATCGCAACCACGACGAAGACCACGATGAACGTGATCTGAATCCCCTCCTGGCGCGCCTCGAGGGCCTGATATTGGGCCACGGCCCGTTCGGTGAGAACGATATGCTCGAGAACGCGACTCTCCACCTGGCGGCCGATAAGAAGAAAGGCGTCGACGAATCCCTCGAGCTTGGCGACGGCGCGGACGCGGTCTTCCTGGCCGCTGGCGATCAGCACGAACTCCCGCTCGCGGGCCTGTTCGAGCATCTCCGGGGTCACGAGATCGAATTCGAGCGAAAGGCTGAACTGGGACCGCGCCAGCACCCGCCCCTGTCCGTCGACCACCAGGGCCTCGGGCAGCGAACGCAGGATCGCCTGGGTCGCCACGACCTGATTGAACCGCTGGCGATCGCGCGCCAGCACCGGCGCCTGACGGTTCAGATCGTTGGCCATGGCAAGGATATCGGCGCGGATGTTGCGTTGGTGCTCGACGAGGTAGGCGCGCGCCACGACGCGCGATTCCTCGACCGCGGTCCGCACCCGCTCGTCGAACCACGCCCGAATGCTGAAGTTCAGGAACAGCGCCGCGAACAAGGCGACGACGATGGCCGGCGTCACGGCGACCACGCTGAACAGAAGCACCAATCGGCGGTGCAGTCCCGAGCCGGCCATCCCGCGGCGGCGTTCCGCCCAGATCGAGGCCACGCGCCACGCCACCACGACGCCCACCACCAAGACAAGGACGACGTCCAGAAAGAGAAGGCCGATGAGGATCTGGGGGTTCAAGCCCAGCGGCGACGCGCCGCTCATGAGAGCGACGGTCGCCAAACCCGAGACCACCGCGGCGAGCATCAGCGCAACCGCGAGCTTGCGCCTGAGCCCGACCCTTCGCGACCATAGCCGCAACCTGGTGATCGCGTTGATGGTCCGGGGAATCGAAGCGTTCATCTCGCGCCTCGCACGAGCGGGATTTCCAGATCCCGGATCTTTTTGCGCAACGTGTTGCGATTGAGCCCGAGCACGCGCGAGGCCTTGATCTGGTTGCCGCGCGTGGCCTCGAGGCAAAGCGAGATCAACGGCCGCTCCACCTCGCGGAGAATTCGCGCGTAAAGCCCCGCGGCCGGCAGGGCCGTGCCGTGGGCGGAAAAATACGCCCGCAGGTGCTGCTCGACCGAATGGGACAGTCCGTTTCCTCCCGGCTGGGCGTGCGCCGGGCGGTCGGCGAGCGCGGCGTCGATCACGTCGCGTCCGAAGACGTCCTGAGAGTAAAGCGCGGCGAGCCGCCGCACCAGATTTTCCAACTCGCGCACGTTGCCCGGCCAGGGGTGCTCCTTGAGGCGCTCGATCGCGGATTCGTCGAGGGTCTTTCGCGAAAGACCCTCGGCGGCGGCCCGCGCCAGGAAGTGGCGGACGAGGTCGGGAAGGTCCTCGGGGCGCTCGCGAAGGGGCGGCACCCGGAGCGGGACCACGTTGAGCCGGAAGAAGAGATCGTCGCGAAACAACCCCCGTTCGATCGCGCGGCCGAGGTCGCGGTGGGTGGCGGCGATGATCCGAACATCGGCGCGGATTGGCGCACGCCCGCCGACCGTCGTGTACTCGCCCGTCTGCAGGACACGCAGCAGACGAGTCTGGGCGTCGGTGGGCATGTCGCCGATCTCGTCGAGAAACAGGGTTCCGCCGTCCGCTTGCTGGAACCGTCCGGACGCACGCTGCGTGGCGCCCGTGAAGGCGCCCCGTTCATGTCCGAACAGCTCGCTCTCGATGAGATCGCGCGGAATCGCCGCCATGTTGATGGCGACGAACGGCTTCCCGCGCCTCTTGCCGAAGTCGTGAAGGACGCGCGCGACGAGTTCCTTTCCGGTCCCTGATTCGCCTTCGATGAGAACCGTGAGGTCGGTATCCACGAGACGCGCCAGGGTGCGGTAGACCGCCTGCATGGCCGGCGAACGGCCGATCAGGATGGTCGGTTCCTCGGCCGTGTCGGCGTCCGGGACAACCTCCGCCTGGGAATCGCGATTCTCGAGGGCGCGTCCGACCACGCAGACAAGCTCGTCGATGTCGAACGGCTTCGCCAAGTACTCGAAGGCGCCCTTCTCGGCCGCCTTGAGGGCGGTCATCAGCGTGCTGCGGGCGCTGATGGCGATGACGCGAAGCTCGGGCCGCGCGGCGCGGATTTGCGGGATGAGCTCGAGACCATTCGCGTCCGGCATGACGGCGTCGGTGATGACGAGATCGCCCTCCCCATCGGCGACGAAGCGCCACAGGGCCGCCGCGTCGCCCGCCAGCAGGACTCCGTAGCCGGCCCGCTCGAGCGCCCTAAGGAGCACGGTCCGGATCCCGGGGTCGTCGTCGGCGACGATGATGGTTGGGTTCTCGCTCATCTCGATTCCCGCGCAACGCCGTTGGTCTGGTCGCAGACCGGCAGCATGACCCGGAATACCGTCGCGCCCGGCGCACTGTCGAACTCCATGACGCCGGCGTGATCGTCGACGATCTTGGCGCAAACGGCCAAGCCCAGGCCCGTACCGCGCCCTTTTGAGGTCACGAACGGCTCGAACAGGCGCGATCGTATCGCATTCGGGATGCCGCCGCCGTTGTCTCCGACGCTGACCACCAGGGGAAGGTGAACGCACGGTCCCGTACCCGGGTCCGACAGACGGAGATCGCGCCGATAAGTGGTCGCGAGGACGATCCGGCCCCCTTCGCGCGGCACCGCCTCGGCCGCGTTTTTCACCAGATTCAGGAACACTTGAACCATCTGGTCCGGATCGCACGGCACCGGCGGCAGAGACGGGTCGTAATCCTCGACGAAATGGGCGTGGCGCGCGAATCCGCCGCGCGCCAATCGGTGGACCCGATCCAAGACCTCGTGGATGTTCACGGCCCGGCGGTCCCTGGTCCCGGTTTCCGAGAACACCTCCATGCGTTCGACGAGGGCCGTTATGCGGTCGGTTTCGTCCCGGATCAGGGCGGTCAGCGGTCGGTCCTCGGGCGTCGCGCCCGCCTCGAGAAGCTGGGCCGCCC
>JAKZXM010000212.1:0-6099 GCA_047514975.1 Rhodospirillales bacterium | reverse complement strand
GCGTCCGACAATCCGAGGTGACGCGCTACCTGAAGGCCATGCGCGACGCGGGCATCGCGGAGGGCCGGCTTGAGATTACGAAGCCGGACGGGACACGAATCGCAATCACCTCGGGCAAGGCTTCCGAGATCGCCGACGGGGGCGATGACATCGACTCCATGATCGAGAGGATGCCATGAAGCGCCGCCGCAACCCCTTCCCCGGCGTTTCGACGAAGCCCGACCGCCACGGCAAGCTGCGACACCGGCTGCGGCGGATCGTCAAGGGCCACAAGGTGGACGCCTACCTGCCGGGACCGTATGGCTCGCCGGAATTCCGAGAGGCATATGAGGAAGCCTGCGAGGGCGCGCGCGTGGCAGGACGGCGGGCGCCGGCCGGCAGCGTGGCAGCCTTAGTCACGGCATACCTCGACAGTTCAGCATTTCGTCGCCTCGCGGACACCACGCGCCGGGACGTGCGGGGTCGGCTCGACTGGCTCAGAGAGGCCATCGGACAGGCTCGCTACGCCAAGATCGAGCCTCGCCACGTGGCAGCGCTCATGGAGAAGAAAGGCGGACCGGCGGCCGCTAATCGCTTGCGGAAGGATCTCGGTCAGCTCTACCGCTTCGCCGGCAAGCGGCTTGGCTATCGGGGGCCGAACCCGGCCGCGCTCGCCGATGCGCACAGGACGAAGAAGGGCGGTTATCACACTTGGATCGACGACGAGATCGAGGCCTATCGGGCCACGCACACGACCGGCACCAAGGCGCGGCTGGCATTGGAATTGCTCTTATCGACCGGCGCGTCCCGCGTGGACGCGATAAACTTCACGCGTGCGAACATCGCCGGCCCTCGGCTCAGATACCGCCGGCGGAAGACGGAGCAGGAAGTCGACCTGCCGATTCTGCCGGAGCTGGGCCGAGAGCTGTCCTACCTCCCGCCGACGCAGATGGTGTTGCTGTCCCGCGAGGATAGGTCGAAGGGCTACGCCAACGAATCGTTCGGCAACCTCTTTCGGAGATGGTGCGCGGAAGCCGGGTTGCCACACTGCGCTGCACACGGGCTCAGGAAGGCGGGCGCAAGGCGCTTGGCTGAGGCCGGCGCGACCGAATTCGAGGTTATGTCTTTCCTTGGGCACGGCACCGCGCGCGAGGCTTCCCGCTATGTCGCGGCAGCGAATCGGGCCACGCTGGCGGACTCCGGCATGGCGAAGCTGGGGAGCCGAAACGCGAACAAAGTTGTCCAACCTTTCCGAAAGGTTGGACAAACACGTGCCCTAACCCAATGATTTTAAATTGTTTTCAAAGGGATGTGGTGGGCCCGGCAGGACTCGAACCTGCGACCAGACCGTTATGAGCGGCCGGCTCTAACCAGCTGAGCTACGGGCCCAAGATCAGATGACATGGATCAGTTATCAGGGATCAGAGAACAGGGCCACGAGGGGAAGCCACGCACAAATTGTTCCCCGACCTCTGACCCCTGATCTCTTGTTCCCTGGTCTCAGTAATCGAGGAAGCTTCTAAGCTTGCGCGAGCGCGAGGGGTGCTTGAGTTTTCTCAGCGCCTTGGCCTCGATCTGGCGGATGCGCTCGCGGGTCACCGAGAACTGCTGGCCCACCTCCTCGAGCGTGTGGTCGGTGTTCATGCCGATCCCGAACCGCATCCTGAGCACCCGTTCCTCGCGCGCCGTCAGGCTCGACAGCACCCGGGTCGCGGTCTCGCGCAGGTTCACGTGGATCGCCACGTCCAGCGGCTGGACCGCGTTCTTGTCTTCGATGAAGTCGCCGAGGTGGCTGTCCTCTTCGTCGCCGATCGGGGTCTCGAGGCTGATCGGCTCCTTGGCGATCTTGAGGACCTTGCGCACTTTGTCGAGCGGCATCCCCAGCTTGACGGCCAGTTCCTCGGGCGTCGGCTCGCGGCCGATCTCGTGCAGCATCTGGCGCGAGGTGCGGACCAGCTTGTTGATGGTCTCGATCATGTGGACCGGGATGCGGATGGTGCGCGCCTGGTCGGCGATCGAACGCGTGATGGCCTGGCGGATCCACCAGGTGGCGTAGGTGGAGAACTTGTAGCCGCGCCGGTACTCGAACTTGTCCACCGCCTTCATCAGGCCGATGTTTCCCTCCTGGATCAGGTCCAGGAACTGGAGCCCCCGGTTGGTGTACTTCTTGGCGATCGAGATCACGAGGCGCAGGTTGGCCTCGATCATTTCCTTCTTCGCCTTGCCGGCTTCGCGTTCGCCCTTCTGCACGGTTTTGACGATGCGCCGGAACGCGCCGACCGGAAGCCGCGCGATCTCGGTCGTCGCGGTGACGTCCTTGCGGATGGCGGCGATGTCCTCGCGGTGCTTGGTCGCGAACGTATTCCACGCCTTACCCAGCAGCGAGACGCGCCGCGTCCAGTTCGGGTCCAGCTCGTGGCCGGTGTATTGCTCCAGGAAGTCCTCGCGCTTCACCCTGCAGTTGATCGCGAGCCGCAAGAGCTGGCCGAGGAGGCCGAAAAGGCGCCGGTTGAGCCCGTAGAGCTGATCGACCAGTTGCTCGATGCGGGCGTTGTTCAGGTGCACGGTCTCCATCAGCTCCACCAGCTCGTGGCGAAGCTTTGCGTAGCGGCGCTCCTGGGCGGGGCTCAGGTTTGCCCCCTTCTGCATGGCCTCCAGGCGCAGCTTCTGCAGACGGTGCAACTTGGTGTAGGTTGACGCGATCGTCTTGAAGATCTCGATCACCTCGGGCTTGAGCTTCGCCTCCATCACCGCCAGCGTGAGATTGGGCTCCTCGCCGTCGCCGTCGCTCGAATCCTTGCCCCCGTCGCCCTCGCCGGCGCGCGCCTCGCCGCCTTCCCTTCTCGCGCCATCGCCGTCCCCGCCGTTCGCAGGCCGCCCGTCCCCGGCGTTCGAAGGCCGCCCGTCCCCGCCGTTCGAAGGCCGCCCGTCCCCAGCGTTCGAAGGCTGCCCGTCCCCAGCGTTCGAAGGCTGCCCGTCCCCGGCGTTCGAAGGCTGCCCGTCCCCGCCGTTCGAAGGCTGCCCGTCCCCGGCGTTCGAAGGCTGCCCGCCCCCCGCGTTCGAAGGCTGCCCGTCCCCCTCGTCCGACGATTCGGAGTCCTCGCCCGCGTTCGGCGCGCCGCCATAGGTGGTCTCCAGATCGATGATGTCGCGTAGCAGCATCTGGCCTTCGACGAGGTCGTCGTGCCACTCGACGATCGCTTTGATGGTGAGCGGGCTTTCGCAGATGCCGCCGATCATCATCTCGCGGCCGGCCTCGATGCGCTTGGCGATCGCAATTTCGCCCTCGCGCGACAGAAGCTCGACGCTTCCCATTTCGCGCAAATACATGCGGACCGGATCGTCGGTTCGGGCGAGGTCGTCCTCGTCGACGTTGCCGCCCGACGGCACCTCGCTCTCTTGGGCGGTGCTGTCGTCCGAGCTTTCTTCGCCCTCTTCGTCATCGACCACGTTGATGCCCATCTCCGAAAGCATCGCCATGGTGTCCTCGATCTGCTCGGACGACACCTGGTCGGGCGGCAACAACGCGTTGAGCTCGTCGTAGGTAACGTGGCCGCGCTCCTTGCCGAGCGCGACCATCTTCTTCACCGCCACCTCGAGGGAATCGATCACGGGCGCGTCGCCGCCGTCCTCGCGCGCGGTCTCGCTTCTTGTGGTCGTATTGCCCTTGGTCGTCATCCACGTCCCTCAATCCAATGCGCGCGAGATCGCCCGGACGGCGCTTCGCCGCGCATTCGCGTTAATTTCGCAGACAAAGACAAACGCACCCCAACCCGAGGCGATCTCAGAGTTTGAGTTGGCGCGCGAAGCCCGTCTTGTCAAGCTTTGTTGGCCGCCAGTCTTCCATAAAACCCCTCTTCAAGCCCTGTCAAGCGTAGCGCCCTTCGCGCCACCTGATCCGGTCTCGCGACTCGGCGGCGCGGCGCGAGAGCCGAAAAACTTACGGCTCCGTATCATGAAACGCATTTCGGGTCTCGACGAGCGACTTCAGGCGCTCGACTTCGCTTTCCGTCAGCGTGTCGGGATCGGCGGCGCCGAGAGCCGCGATCTCGGCCGCGTTTTCGCGGTGGCGAAGCATGCCGAGGGCCTCGTCCCACGTTTGCCGGACCACCCCCGGCTCGGCCTCGGGTGCCAAGTATCCGACGCCCTGCAACAGCGGATCGCCGAAAACGGAATCGAGCACCGCACGGTGGCCGCGCGCCAAAAGCGCGTCCGCCACCGCGTCCGGCTCGCCCGCCTCGTCACCGCCCAGGATATCGACCAGGGCCTCGCGAAGCGGTTCCAGGGCGTCGTCCTCGAACCCCAAGGCGCCGAAATCGTCCTCCACGTCGGTGAAAAGCCATGGATGGCGGACCAGCAGGGCGACGAGCTTGCGCTGCAGATGAACGTAGCGTGACGGCGCCGCGCCGAGGCTGGCACGCGCGTCGGCGACCGTTTCCGGCCCTCGCGGGCGTGCCTGCCCAGCGCCGCGCGCGACCCGCACCGCGTTCCAAAGCCGATCCCGGAAGCCCGCGAGCATGTGGCGCCGCATGGACTCGTCGGCGATGGCGAGTGCGTGGCGTTTCAGCCTGGCCTCGAGGTCCGCACGCTCTTCCGGTGAAATGCGGGTGCGGCCCCGGCTCTCGATCCGCCACAGGAAGTTTTCAATGGAATCCGCATGTGTGATGGCATGGCGGAGGAACATTGGATCGCGGTAGCGGCGGCTTTGGCTGTCCGGATCCTCGCCGGCCTCGAGCATGGCGAACCGCAACCCGTGGCCCGCGCGCAAGAGCGGCAGCGCGCGCTCCGCGGCGCGGACGGCCGCCCGCAAACCGGCGCCGTCGCCGTCGAAGCAGAGCACCGGCGCCGGCGCCAAGCGCCAGAGCAATCGAAGCTGGTCCTCGGTGAGCGCGGTCCCGAGCGGCGCGACGGCGTTGGGAAAACCCGCGCGGTGAAGCGCGATCACGTCCATGTACCCTTCGGCGACGACGATCTCGCCCCGCGAACGGGTCTCTTCCGCCGCCTGGGCAAGACCGTAGAGCACCCGGCCCTTGTGAAAGAGCAACGTTTCCGGCGAGTTCAGGTACTTGGGCTCCATCTCTCCCAGGGCGCGCGCGCCGAAAGCGATGACGCGGCCGCGCGCATCCGCGATCGGAAAGATGACGCGGCCGCGGAAACGCTCGTAGGGCGGGCGGCCTTCGTCGTCCGACCGCATGAGAAGGCCCGCGGCGACGAGTTGATCCTCGTCCACGCCCTCGCGGGCGAGCGCGCCTGCGAGGGCGCCGCGGCGCCCAGGCGCGAAACCCAGCCGAAAGTGGGCGATGATCGCGTCGTCAAGTTTGCGCATCTCGAGATACGCAAGCGCCGCCCGTCCGTCGGGCATGCGCAGGCATTTCTCGAAATAGGCCGCGGCTTTCTCGACCACGCCGTAGGCGCTCTCGCGGGCGCCGGCGCGGGCGCGATCCTCGGGCGTCTCTTCCGGCATGCGCATGCCGGCGGCCGACGCCAGGCGCGCCACGGCCTCGCGAAACGGAAGGTTTTCGGCCCGCATGACGAAATCGATGACGCCGCCGTGGGCCCCGCAGCCGAAGCAGTGGAAAAACCCCTTCTCCTCGTTGAGTGTGAACGACGGCGTCTTCTCCTCGTGGAACGGGCAGAGCCCGGTGTACTCGCGCCCCCGGCGGATCAGCTTCACCTGCCGGCCGATCACGTCGGCGAGACCGACCCGGCCGCGCAGCTCATCGAGGAACGAGTCGGGTATCGCCATGGACGTCTCGACCCAATGCCGATTGCGCCGGCCGCGCGCGAATGCCGGACCCGCCCATTCTAGCCGCGAAGCGGAATCCCAAATAGTGCGTGTTGTCCCCGCTATTAACGGGATTCACAAGGCGCGCACCGAACGCCCGCGGCCACCCTTACACGAGCGCCGATCTGACCATTGCGTTGGCCTTGGCGAAGTCCATGCGGCCCGCGTAGCGCTGTTTGAGCGCGCCCATGATCCGCCCCATGTCCTTGAGGCTATGGGCGTCGACCTCGGCGATCACGGCGTCCACGGCGGCGCGGGTCTCGTCTTCGCCGAGTTGGGCAGGCAAGAAGCGCTTGATCACGTCGATCTCGTCCGCCTCGCGCTGCGCGAGCTCT
>JAKZXM010000211.1:0-2538 GCA_047514975.1 Rhodospirillales bacterium | reverse complement strand
GATCTGGATGAAGCTTTCTGGCTATGGAGACGTGTGGAGCGTGGCTCAGGGCTCGCCTGTCGCCTTCAAGGTGAACAGCGAGTCCGGCGCCTATCGTGCCGACATCGTGCGCCTGTTACAGGCCGATGACCGTGCCGAGGGCCCCGGCTATCGCGAGGACGAGATCGCGGCCGCGTGCAATGGCGAGTATCCCGGCCGCATTCAGAAACTGAGGCCCGGATCGTACCTCCGCGTCACGCATGCGCCGGCGCTCGCGGCCAGCGAGGGACTGACGATCACCGCCTGGATCTTTCCGACGGCGCCGGGGCGCGGAGAGCAGGGGCTGGTGTGCAAGGCGCAAGGCGCCGATGGGACTGGCTACCGCCTGTTCGTCGATGCATCCGGCGAGGTCGCGTTGCGAATCGCCGATGCGGAGGGCGAGAGCGTAGTCCGCTCGGGCTCGGCGTTACAGGACCGGCGCTGGCACTTCGTCGCCGCGAGCTGGGACGCGGCGAGCGGAGCGCTGCGCCTGGTCCAGGAGACATCGGACACCCTCTCGCCGCACTGGATCCAGGACTCGGTCCAGCAAAGCACGGAGAGCGCCGTCTCTTCGCCAACCAACGAGGCCGATCTCCTTATCGCCGCGCTCGGAGTGAACGTGGACGGCGGGCAAGCGGGGAACGGCTGCTTTAACGGCAAGATCGACCGTCCGCGGCTGTTCGACCGCGCGCTTTCCGAGGACGAGATCGGCGCTATCCGCGAGGGCGGCGCCGGGCCCGCCGATGCCACCGTGGCGGCGTGGGACTTTGCGGCCACGCCCTTCGGCGTGACGGTGCCCGATGCCGGACCCAACCGGCTCGACGCGTTTCTCGTCAACAATCCCATGCGCGCGGTCACCGACCACGTCTGGGACGCCTCGACGTCGTATTACGCGGCGCATCCCGAACACTACGCGGCGATCAACTTCCACGACGACGATATCGACGATGCGGGGTGGGACACCGACTTCGTCTACCAGGTTCCCCAGGACCTGCCGAGCGGGGTTTACGCGGCCCGTCTTCGCGCCGCGGGCGGCGAAGAGGATTACATCCCGTTCTTCGTGCGGCCAGCGGAGGGCGCGCCGCGCGCCGATATTCTGGTCCTGCTTCCTACTTTTACCTACATGGCTTACGCAAACGAGCGCTTTCACGCCCAGGATTTCTTGCAATGGGACCTGGCGAGCGACCATCCGCTCAAGCTGTCGCGCCAGGACGCCTTCGTCGCCGAGAACGCGGCGATGCTGAGCCCCTCGACGTACGATGCCCACACCGACGGCAGCTATTGCTGCACCGTCTCGCGCCTCAAGCCGGTACTGAACTGGCGGCCAAAGCTGACCGCCTATTGGAGCGACGCCGGCCGCCACTTCGGCGCCGACATGTACCTTGTCGACTGGCTCGATAGGAAGGGATTGCGTTTCGACGTCGCGACCGACGAGGACCTGGACGCCGAAGGCGCGTCGCTATTGGAGCCCTACCGCGTCGTCTTGCTCGGTTCGCACCCCGAATACTTCTCGCGCGACATGCACAAGGCGTTCGAGACCTACCTGGGTGGCGGCGGCAATCTTATGAACATGGGCGGCAACGGCGCATGGTGGGTCACCAGCCGGGACCCGGAACGGGCCCATGTGATCGAAGTGCGCAAAGAGGACCCTTGGGGCCTGGGCGCCATGGGAGTGGCGCCGGGCGAGCGCTACCACGCGACGACGGGCACGCTGGGCGGCGGCTGGCGTGGCGTCGGCAAGGGACCGGAGCGGCTTTTCGGCTCGGGCTACACCTCGCAGGGCTTCTGCAAGGCCCAGCCCTACCGCCGTCAGCCCGATAGCTTCGATCCAAAGGCGGCGTTCATCTTCGAGGGCATCGCCGAGGATGAGCCGATCGGCGACTTCGGTCTCGCCATGGGCGGCGCCGCGGGCGATGAGTTCGATTGCGTGCGGACGAACTCGCCGCCGAACACGCTCAAGCTCGCATCTTCGTCGGACCACTCGGACCTGTGCCTGAACTTCTCGATGCCGTACGAGCCCATCGAGCGCCAAAAGGCGAGCGTGCGCGCGGACCTGAGTTATTACGAGACCTCCGGCGGCGGCGCGGTGTTCGCCACGGGCTCGATGTGCTGGTGCCCTTCGCTGTCGCATAACGGCTACGACAACAATGTCTCGCGCATCACCGAGAATGTCTTGCGCCGCCTGGCCGCGGCCTAGAGTGGGAGAAGCCAGATGCGAGCGCGCGATCTGGGTATCACCATCGGTCCCGGGACACCGGGCCCCTTGAACGCGATCACCGACGTCACCGGGGTCCGGGTCGGACACGCGACGATCGTTGACGGCGAAGGACCGCTCGTCGTCGGCGAGGGACCGGTGCGCACCGGGGTCACGGTGATATTTCCCCACGAGGGCCACGCCTGGGCCGAGCCGGTGTTCGCCGGGTGCCACCGGCTCAACGGCAATGGTGAGCTCACGGGGCTCGAGTGGGTGCGCGAATCGGGGCTCCTGACCTCGCCCATCGGGCTCACCAACACCCACAG
>JAKZXM010000210.1:0-3561 GCA_047514975.1 Rhodospirillales bacterium | reverse complement strand
CGTCCAACGAGAGAAAGGCTCGCGCGCCCGGCGTCGGCGCCTGGGCGAAGGTGCAGTAATGGCAGACGTCGCGGCAGAGCCGTGTCAGCGGGATGAACACCTTGCGCGAATACGAGATCACGCGCCCGTGGCCGCTGTCGCGGATGCCGGCCGCGACTTCCATCAGCGGCGCCGGATCTACTGTTCGGGCGAGCGCCAGGGCCTCGGCTTCGCCGAGCCTGCGTCCGGCGCGCGCCGCGGCGAGGATGTCGCCCATGCTCACGGCGGCCCCGCGCCGACACGCTTCTCGTGCACCCCGGCCGGGCGGCTACGGTGTTGCGAGCCCAGGCGCGCCGCGATACCGCTGGCCCCGAGGTATGCCCCCGTGCTTCCGGAAAGCGGGCGCGCGAGAAGTGCTTCGAGGTCGCCGGGCGTATCCACGTCGAGCCCGAGTCCGGGCAAATTGACCACTTCGGCCGTGATACCAAGGCGTCGCGCGGCGGCCCGGTGGCGCGCGAAACTGTCGGTTCCGAACCCAGGCGCGAGCGCGTCCGGGGGCGAGCAGACGAGACAGTTGGTGCCGCGACCGTCGCGGGCCGGCACCAGCGTCACCGACGGCGCTGGGCCGTGCGCGTCCATCACGGCCTCGATATCGCCCTCGCCGACCATCGGCACGTCGCCGGGAACCGCCAACAGTGTCGTGGCCCCTTCGGCGCCGAGCACCGCGGCGGCCGCGCGGACGGCGACGCTCTGGCCTTCGTTGCGGGCCTCGCGGATCACCCGCGCGCCGTGGGTGCGCGCCAGCGCCGAGGCGCGGGCGTCGCGCGTCACCACGATCGTCCCCGACAGCCCGTCGACGCGCGCAAGACAGGACAAAACGTCTTCGAGCATGGCGCGGAACAGCTCGCGGCGCTCACGCCGGTCGAGGACGCCGGCGAGCCGCCCCTTGGCGGCGGTCCCGTCCTTGACCGGCACGACGGCCCAGATGCCTTGCCCCTTCAATGCTTTCCTCCCGCCGCCGGGCGTTTCGCGCGCATCGCGTCCAATCGCCCGCGGCGCGGTCGCGAGACCCCTAATGGCGCATCCCAGTGCCGTCGGTCAACAACGACTTTGGCGGCGCCGTCTCCACCGCGGCCATTAGATCACCTGGTTCCGGAGGGTCTCGTCGCCGCGCCAGAGACGATCGAGGTTTTCGAGCAGGATGTCGATGGCGTTGTCCTCGTAGCGGGGCGTCTCGCCGCCGGTGTGCGGGGTCAGGATGACGTTCTCGAAATCCCACAGCGGCGAGGATTCGGCCAGGGGCTCGACCGTGGTCACGTCGATGCCGGCGCCGGCGATCGCACCGGCCCGGAGCGCGGCGACCAATGCCCCTTCGTCCACGCATCCGCCTCGGGCGACGTTGATCAGGTGGGCCGACGGCTTCATCGCCGCGAGCGCGGCGGCGTCGATCAGGTTCGCGGTCGCGGGCGTCAACGGACAGCACAGCACCACGAAGTCGGCGCGCGGCAGCAACTCCGCCAAGGCGGAGGGCGGATGAACCTCGTCGAGCGCGGGCTCGTGCTTGGTCAAATCGCGCTTGACACCGATCACGTGGGTGCCGAAGGCGCGGGCGAGCCGCGCCAGGCGCCCGCCGATGGCGCCGACGCCGTAGATCAGCACGGTCTTGCCGGGCAGTTCGTCCTCGCGCTCGGCGCGCTCCGAGAGCATGCCGCGCCAGAAGTGTTTTCGCTGATTGTCGCGCCCGGTATGGAGCTTTCGCGCGAGGGCGAGGATCAGGGCCATGGCATGGTCGCTGACGGCGTTGGCGTTGATCCCGCTGCCGTGCGCCAGGCGCACACCCTTTTCCTTGAGGGCGTCGAGGCCGAACCAGTCGTAGCCGGCGGCGCAGACCTGGATCAACCGCAGGCGCCCGGCTTGCGCCAGCAGGCCGTCGTCCCAGGACCCCGAGCACATCAGGACATCCGCCTCGGCGATGCGCGCCGCCATGTCGTCCGGCGTCCAGGTCTGGAAATGTCTGATGCCGGTCTCGCGCAAGGCGAAACGCTCGGCCAACGTGTAGGCCACGTGGGCGAACTGTATGGTCAAGTCTTCCTTCGGCGGGATCATGGCGGTTGAGCTCGCAGTTCGTGTGCGTAAGACCGCCGGGCGGCCTGACGCCGCGCCGGGGCGATACTCAGTCCGGGAACTGCGATAATAAGGCAGAAAACAGACCGCCGCCCGGCGCTTGATCGCGCGCCGGACGGCGAATCCTTTATGCGCGAAACCTTACGGGAAGTAAGGCGACGGAACCACCGGAAAGGCCGGCGGCGAGTCGAACCACTTCTCCCAAAGCACGTTGTGTCTGTTCTTGCTCTGGTGGTCGTAGAGCCAGACGTTGAGCCACCGCCGCAAACCGTCGTTGCCGCGCCGGACCCCGATCCCCCAGTAGCCGAGGTAAATGGTCTCCGGGACCACCCGCCACTTCACGTTCGGGTAGTTCGGGGTGAATTTCAGCCAGTTGTCGATGATCGCGATGGTGCCGTCGGCGCGGCCCTGGGCGATGGCGCGGATGACGTCGGCGCCGGACTCGACCAACAGCTCCTTGGACTTCGGAACGTTCTTGCGCGTCCATTGGGTGGGAACGTCGCCGCGCACGTTGACAAGGGTGTACTTCGGGTCGTTGAGATCCTGCCACTTCTCGATATGCGCCAGCTTGTCCGTGGTGAGTATCACCTGGGACTCCGTGTACGTCGGAAGCGTGTAATCGATCAGCTTGGCGCGCCGCGCGTTGCGGGTGAGAGCGCCCAAGCAGATGTCGGTGAGATCGGCAACCAGGTTGGGAATCCGCAGCGGCGATTCCTGAGTGACGTATTCGGCCTTCACGCCCAAGGCGGCGGCGATCAGGTTACCGGTGTCGATGTCCAGGCCCTCGAGTTCGTTATTGGTGTTGTATACGCTCATCCCCGGCAGGTTGGGGTAGACGCCCATGCGAATGAACCCGGACTTGATGATCTCATCCAATGTTCGGGCGTCGGAGGGAGTGGTCCCCAACAGCATTGCGGCGCCCAGGGTCAAAAGTCCCACTCTGATTAAAGTCTTGATCATAGTCTGGTTCTCCCTAAGTCTTGGTTATGAACTCCATCTCCCTGAAAGTTAACTTCCCCTTGTGAAATTTTCCGCCGACGTTGTTGGAAGATTTCCGAATGTGCCGGCGTTTTATGGATTGCGGCGCGGAGCCGTGGTTCGGGCCGCGGCCAGCATCGTTCTCCGGTCCCACGGACCTGTCAACATGAAACCTTCGCGAGGACGGCAGCATACGAAGGGCGGTGTCAAGTCAACCGATGCAGCTCGCAGGTAAGCGCTGGATCTGGCGGGTTCAAGCCGCCACGGTCACAATCTGCTACGTTTTCATCGCCTTGCTGCGGAACTGGCGGAGCGTCTTTCGTGAGATGCGATGGCGCCGGACGTTGAAGCCGACAATACCCAAGTAACTCCTAATATCCGAGAAACCGCTTATGCATGACGATCCGGTCACCCCAGATGTTGCGTTGGAAGGGTTGACGGAGTAGGATGTTCTTGTTTTGTTCTAGACAGGAGCACGCC
>JAKZXM010000209.1:0-7357 GCA_047514975.1 Rhodospirillales bacterium | reverse complement strand
CAGCGATGACCGGCACCGACTGGGCCCAGGCCTCGATGACCACGTTGCCGAGGGGCTCGATTCGCGACGCACAGACTACCATGTCGGCGGCCGCGTACAGGCTGGCCACTTCGTCTCGCCAACCGAGAATTCGCAGTCTGGGCTTCACGCCCAGGCGTTCGGCGAGCGTCAGAAGCTCTCCGCGCAGCGGCCCCTCGCCCGCGATCCAGAGATAGGCCTCGGGAACCCGGGCCACGGCCCGCAGCAAGACGTCGAAAGCCTTGTTCGCGTGCAACCGCCCGAGCGCGAGGATCAGGGGCGAGCGATCGGGCGTGAACAGGTTGCTCCGCGGCCAGGGCGTTTCACGCGCTCCGTTGACGAAGTTCGGAAGATAGTGCGCCCGATCCGCGGGCCAACCCGCCTCGCCGAGGTGGGCGACGATGTCCTCGGTGTTCCCGATCAGGTGGTCGCACGATGCGTAGTACTTGAGATCGTAATAGCCTCCGAGCCGGCCCACGTGGACGAAGTCGCCGCGCGGACACATGGCGCTCGCCCGGTTCATCCAGCTCAGCACCACGTCGGGCCGAAAGTTCGCGATCTGGCGCTTGAGCTGGATCGGCGTGTAGATGTCGATGGCGCCGCCGAAGGGAAGCTCGACCACATCAAGATCGGCGGCGCGCAGGCCCCGGGCGCGATCGGCGTTGCGCCGGATCACGACCCGCTGTTCCACGCCGGCGCGCCCAAGCGCGGGAACCAGACGCGAGAAGAAGGCCTCGGCGCCCCCCACGGCCGCACCGGCCATCGCCTGCAGGACGCGCATCAGGGAACCAGGCTTTCGAACGCCGCCGCGGCCTCGGGCCAACCCCAACCGCGCTGCTTCGCAAGCGCGCCCTCGTGCAGCCGGCGCCACAGCGCGTCGTCGAGAAGGATCCGGCCGGCGGCGTCGGCGAACGACGCCTCGTCCGCTGCGACGATGCCGGTTTCGCCGTCGATCACCCGCTCGGCGACCGCGCCCAGGTTCTGTACCACCGCCGGAACACCCATGGCCTGCGCCTCGCCCACGGCCGAGCAAAATGTTTCGTTGAGATCGCCACGGTAAAGCATCGCCCGCGCGGCCCGCAACTCCGCGATCAGGCGCGCTTTCGGCACCGGGTCCCGAACCACGACGCCGAGCCCCGAAAGCGACCGCGCGCGCGAAAGAACCGCGTCCATGGCCGCCGACTTGGCGGCCCCCACCGCACCGTAGGTCGCCGGCCCGGCGAACAGGTGCAGCTCGGCTGCGGGCACGCGGGCGTGGATTCGCCCGGCCCACACCTCCAGCAGCCAGTCGAGGGACCGCAACGGGTTCGACGCGAACACCACCCGTGGCGGCGGTGGGCTCGCGGACGCCTCGGCGCGAAGGAACTCATCGGCAATGCCGTAGGGGATGACGACGCGCTTCCCCCCGGGCGCCCAGCGGGGATAGGTGGTCCGGTGATAGGCGCCGATGAAAACGATCGTCGGCTTGAATCGCCAGAGCTTGGAGAGATACCGGGCCTTCAAGAGATAGCGGGCGGGATTGTGGATCCAAAAGACGCGGCTTCTCGCGTTGGGGACCAGCGGAATCAGCTTGTCGCCCCGGTTGGCGAGGTAGAGATCGGCGGCATCGGCAACGCCTTCGGCGATGGGCGTCCAGCGCACGCCGTCGTGCACGACGGGGCGTTCGCAGCGGTTGTAGACGCGAACGTCGTGGCCGCGGCCGGCGAGCGCGCGGGCGAGGTAGACGACCGCCGACTCGGCGCCGCCCAAGGGGCGTTCCTCGACCGTCCGGCCATCGAAGCGGATGCCGTCGTCGGCGATGGTGATGCGCGCCACGGACGCTCAGTCCTCGAGGCGCGCCTTGAGGTGCGACAGCAACGGATACAGGCCCGCGAACACGGCGACGAGCAGGCCGTGACCGCCTTCGCGGTAGCCCTTGCGCATCACGTAGCACTTGAAGAAGCGCGAGAACAGACGGCGCAGGTTCGCACCAAGCGTCCCCACCTCGCCGCTTTCGCGAAGATCGCGCGCGCGCGCCGACGAGTACGCATCGAGGCGCCGGATCATGTCCGAGATGTCGCGATCGACGTAGTGCTCGATCCGGTTCTCGAGCATCCGCCCCTTGCGGCCCGACCATTCGAGCCGGGGGTGGACGCGCTGATCGCCCCACCTCTTGGCGACCTTGCGGAAAAGACCCGGATAAGCGGCCTTGCCGTAGGACGCCCCCCAGCCCCAGCGCACCAGCCGCGCGCCGATGTAATTGTCCACCGGGATCTCGTGCCAGTCGTAACGAGAGGCCTCGACCGTCCGGCGGACCTCGCCCGCGAGCGCCTCGGTCACGTGTTCGTCCGCGTCGACTTCGAGGATCCACGTGCCTCGGCAGGCGGCGATGCCGGCGTTTCGGCGCCCGCCCTCGCGCTCCCACGCGCCCTCGACGATGCGCGCGTTGAAGCGGAGCGCGATCTCACGGGAGCGGTCCCGGCAATCGTCGAGGACCACCACGATCTCGTCGGCGAACCCGAGGCGTTCGAGACAGGTTGCCAGGCGCTTCTCCTCGTCGTGAACGACGACGAGTGCCGAGAGCGCCACGCCGCTCATACGCCTGCTCGCACGGACCGGTCCCACAACTCTCGGGCCGCCTTCTCCGCCATGTCCACACTCAGGCTGTCCATGAGGGTGCCCGTGTCACGGTGGTTGAAGTCTTCGGGGAAAATGTTCTCGAAGTCGACGCTCGTCCGGACGACGCCGCAATGGGACCCCCAAGGCGCGTAGTGGACTTCGAGGCTGGGTCCGAAGAGCCCGAGGGTCGGTATCCCGGTCGCCGCGGTCAGGTGCATAAGGCCTGAGTCGTTGCCCACGTAAAAGGCGCAACGCTTGAGGCACGCGTACGCCTCGAGCAACTCGAGCCGCCCGACCAGGTCGATGCGGCGCTGGGCCGGCACCGCGTCGATGAGCGCGAGCGCCATCGGCCTTTCGTCGTCGCGCCCGAAAACGGCGACCCGCGCGCCGGGCACGATACCGTCGGTCGCGCACAACCGCTCGATGAGCTCGGCGAAGTATTCTCCGCGCCAAGTCTTCGCCCGCCAATTGGCGGTCGGTCCGACCGCGAGCACCGGCGGGCCGTCCGGGATGAGCTCTTCGGCGGCGCGGGAGTGGCGGTCTGCGATCCAAAGCCTGGGCGACGGCGGCGAATCGGCCAAATCGAGGACGCGGGCGAGCTGCCGCACCCGATGGACGGGCTCGCGCACCCGTCCCATGCGGCGCCGGGTCCGCGCCGCCAGAAGGTACGAGACGGGCGCGTTGCGCAAATCCACCACCAGATCCCATATCTTGGCGGCGCACCTCGCCCACAGCATCAGCCAGTGGCACGACAGTACCATCTTGTCGAGGACGATCAGATTCTCGAGGTTTGGTACCGCCGCGAACAGCCCGGCGGCCGCGGGCCCGCACGCGACCGTGATTCGGGCGCCTGGATGCTTGGTAATCAGGTGATCGAGAAGGCCGGTCGACAGGATCGCGTCGCCGACGCGGGTCGAGGTGATGAACAGGATCCGCATCCGGCCGTGTTATACGTCCGCCCGAATCGGTTGCCTAGGGGCGCGGCACCCAATGGGGCGGCTTGGGTTTCGCGAACGCGAAGGCGGCCGACGGTCGAGCGCCCCGGAACAAACGGTTTGACAGCCCATACCGCCTCGGCAATCGTTTCGCGGCGGCGGCAGTCGTTTCCCAAAGGCGATGAATCGAGTCAATCCATGGAATTCGAGGACAAGTTCGCGATCCACGAGCTGATCGCGCGTTACAACCACGCGATCGACGGCGGCGATCCGGACGGCGTGGCCGCCTGTTTCGTGAGCGACGGGACCTTCCAGGGCATCAGCGGTTTCTTCGCCGGCCACGCGGAGCTTCGCAAGCTGGGGATGACGCTGACCGCGGCCTTGATCCCGCGCCATATGGTCAGCAACGTCCTGATCACACAGGAAGACGGCGACGCGGATGCGGCCCAGGTGAAGTCGCATCTGTTCTATTACGAAGTGACGCCAGACGGGTTCTACTTCAAGACCAGCGGCATCTACACCGACGTGGTGGTCCGAATCGAGGGTGCGTGGAAGTTTCGCTCCCGCGTCATGACCTTGGACGTGGCGAAGGCGCCGTAACGGCGGCGCCCCGGCCCCGCACCCATGGAGCGCCCTGCCGCCATGCACTTCTTCTCCTTCGTCCGCGCCCGAGCCGGGCGCGATCCGGCGGCGTTCCAGCAATGGTATCTGGAATCCTACGGCCCGCGCCTGCAAGACGCGTTTCCAAACCTGCGCCGTCACCTCGTCAACGTCTGCGTGGCCGGTCCGGCCGAGTTGAGGAACCCCAAGGACAGCGACGATCCCATGGACCGCTACGACATCGTGGCCGAAACCTGGTTCGACTCGGTGTCTGATTTCGCCGACTCGGTCGCGGGCGAGCTGGCCCGCGAGCTCGACGCCGCGGCCGACGTGCAGAACCGCTATCTCGTCAGCGACACGGTGGTGATCGACCGGCGCCAGCCGGCCTCGCCCCGGGACGAGGGCTACAAGATGATGCGCGAGATCCTGTTCTACGAAGATCTGCCGGACGCGGCGGCCAAGCGCCAGTGGGCGCACCACGGCACCCTGGCACCGACGGTCCACGTGGGCGTGACCCACTACGTCCAGCATTGGGTCGAGCAGGTGCTGAGCGACGGAACGCCCCCGGTCCGCGGCATCTCGGAACTGTTCGTCCCCACCCGCGACGACCTGGTGAACCGCTACTACGATTCGCCGCGCGGACGCGCCGAGATCACCCACGACACCGGGCATTTCATTCAGCGCCAATTGCCGCGCGTGTATGCGCGCGAGCACGTGCTGAAGGCCTGAGGCCCAAGGCCGGATCGCCGAAGGCGATTCCGACCGAGTGCGATCTGGTCTATGATCGAAGTGGTCACGGAAAGCCCGGCATGGTCCAACCAACTTACGCAATGCTCGAAGACCGCGGTGTGCTCGCGCTTGGCGGCACCGACCGGCGGTCGTTCCTTCAGGGCATCGTGTCCAACGACGTCGAAAAGCTCGGGCCCGGGCGGGTGGTGCACGCGGCGCTGCTGACCCCCCAGGGCAAGTACCTCCACGACTTCTTCATCGTCGATACGGGCGACACGCTGGCCCTCGATTGCGAGCGCGCGCGCATCGACGACCTGACCCGCCGCTTGCGCGTCTACGAGCTGCGCGCCGACGTTTCCATAGACGACGCGACCGATCGCCTCGCCGTGGCCGCCCTGATGGGTGAGGGCGCGGCGCGCGCGCTGGGCCTGGATGCGGACCCCGGCCGCGCGGCAACCTTCGATGGCGGCGTGGTTTACGTCGACCCGCGTCTCGCCGAGGCGGGCGTTCGTGCGCTTCTGCCGCGCGACGGCGCCGAGCGGGCCCTTGAGCGGGCCGCGTTTACGGCGGCCGATGCAGCTTCTTACGACAAGGCGCGGCTTCTGCTCGGCCTTCCCGACGGCAGCCGCGACATGGTGGTGGAAAAGGCGACCCTCCTCGAATGCGGGTTCGAGGAATTGAACGGCGTCGATTTCGAGAAAGGCTGCTTCCTGGGCCAGGAGCTGACCGCGCGCACGAAGTACCGGGGCCTCGTGAAGAGGCGGCTGGTGCCGGTCCGCATCCACGGCCCGGTGCCCGCGATCGGCACGCCGGTGACCCTCGACGGAAAGGAGGCCGGCGAGATGCGCTCGGGCCGGGACGGGGTGGGACTCGCGCTGATGCGCCTCGAACGCCTCGAACGCGCGGCCGGGTCCGGCATGGCGTTCCAATGCGCGGACGCCGTGCTCGAGCCCGGCAAGCCCGATTGGGCGCGTTTTTAAGACATCCGGCCGGCGCGCACCCATGTCGGTCCGGGACCTGAGCGACGCGACGCGCCTTCTGGCGCCCATCGCCGACTATTTCTCGCGGGCGCTCGATCGCCACGGCGCCACGCCCGCCGGCGTACTTTGGCGCGACGACGCCGGACAGCGGCTGCGGTTCGCGCAACTGGCCGGCATCTTCAGCGACGTGGACCGCCAGGGCGGCATTACGATCAACGACTTGGGTTGCGGCTACGGGGCGTTGTTCGAGTTCCTGGCCGACCGGCCGGAAATGGCGGGCGGACGCTATGTCGGTTACGACGTCTGCGCCGACATGCTCTCGCAGGCGACGCGGCGTATCACCGATTCCCGGGCGTCCTTCGTCGAAAGCCTGCGCGCGACCCGGCCCGCCGACTACGCGCTGATCTCGGGAACCTACAACCTCAAGCTCGACGTCCGGGAAGCGCAATGGGAGGACTATGTGCGCAAGAGCCTGATCGACACCTGGGCCACCTCACTGAAGGGGCTCGCGTTCAACATGCTCGGCTTCGACCGTTCCCGGCGGCCCCAGGCATCGCTGTATTACGCCGATCCCATGCGGTTTTACGATTTCTGCCAGCGCCACCTGTCGTCGGACGTAACACTGGTCCGCGACTACCCGCTCGCGGAATGGACAATGTGGGTACACGCCTGAGCGCACACGACCGGCCGGGCGGGCGAACCGAAAGGGCGTTCCCTTCAGGGCTTCCTCGTCCAGAACTGATAGGTGCCTGAAAAGGTATCGGGGTGGTCGTGTTCGAACCGGTGCCAATTTTCGAGCGAAGTGAGATCGGAATCGTCTGGGAAGGCGGCGCGGTAGAGCGCGCGTGGCACCGGGTTCGCGAGTTCGAACCCGAGGAACTCGAGATTCAGATCGCCGAGGACGCGGGCGATCGTCGGCAGCGTGAAACGATGCTCCTGTGCGTGGAAGACGAGGTCCCGGCACGACGACGTCGTGTAGAAGTCGCGCATCAGCGTCAACCTGTGGGCCGGGTGGTCCGCCGCGAGCGCCATGATCTCGCGGCGGAAGTTCCTGATGTCGCGAGCGTTCGGCCCGTAGCCGCGTTCCGCCGCAAAGGCCCTGGCCGCGACCAGGTGGCGGCGGGCGGCCTCGCTGTAGAGGCCGATTTTCATGAACCCGCCGCGCCTCAGGAGCCCGACGAGCGTCCGCCATCCGCAGACCGGATCGGCCATGTGGTGCAGCGTGCCCACGGACTCGACCACCTCGAACGCTCGCTTCAAGGTGTCGAGTTCGAGGATGTCGCCTTGCATGAAATCGATGTTGTCGGCGCCGAGTTCGCGCGCCTTGCGCGCCGCGTACGCGAGGCTCGCGAGGCTTAGGCTCAGGACTCATTGATCAGAGCCAGAAGATGACGGCGGCGGCGATACAGATGGCGGACATGAAGGTGTGGGCGCATCGGTCGTAGCGAGTGTGGATGCGCCGCCAGTCCTTGAGCCTGCCGAACATGTTCTCGATCT